>CAZZJE010000198.1:0-5496 GCA_964654295.1 uncultured bacterium
GTAAGATTTAGAGGCATTGTGCCTGCCCGTTGGGCCTCATAACACAACAATTTTGAAGTCCCTTTTTTAATTTTGCAATTACCTCTATCGTTTGTTATTAAAATTTCACTAAAGCCAAGAAAAAGCTGCGCTTCTTTTACTGTTTTAAATTATTCAGGTTACCTATGTACGCATATATTCGTGGAACTTTGTCTGCTCTTCAGCAGACCCAATTAATTATAGAAGCAGCAGGCATTGGCTACCGCATTTTTATCCCGCTCTCTTGTCTAGAGCAGCTGCCGCCTATTGGTAAAGAGGTAATTCTACATCTGAGCTATGTCTTAAAAGAGAGTGGTCCCTTGCTCTATGGCTTTCCAACAAGTAATGAGCGGGATTTATTTGAACTACTGCTTACAGCTTCAGGAGTAGGTCCCAAAATTGCCATGAGTTTGCTTAGCCATTTCACTCCTTCTCAGCTAAGACAAGTGATCCTAGCAAAAGAGCAGAAGCAGCTCCTACGCGTTCCAGGTCTTGGAAAAAAGAGTATCGAACGACTTTTTATTGAGTTGAGCGACAAGCTGGCCCTTTGGATTCCAGCAATGGAATCGGTCTCTTTAGGAAGCAGTCAGCAGCGATCTGCTGAGGCGGAGAGCTTTGCGGTAGGCGATGCAATTCAAGCTTTAATTCATCTGGGCTATAGCCAAGTGATTGCTCAGAGAGCAATAAAGAAAGCTTTGGAAGAGCAGCCGCATCTGGCCGATCTCCCAAGTTTAATTACAGCTGCGCTGCCTTACGCACAGTAAGTTAAGTTCTGATTGCTTGTAGCATATTCAGTTGTAACAGCATGATACGAATTGCAGGTCTTGAAAATGAGGTAATTTCATCTGTCTCAGGATCTTGTGTGTAGTAGTTGCCAGCCTGAATCACCCTGTCAAGAATTTCCTCTTTATCTCTTTTGAATTTTTCACCAACAAGTTTAAGCTCTTCGTCGCGAATTTGCTCTTTTGACATGTTATTCAGCTTAGCTGTTTCTTCGGCGACACTCCTATTATACTGACTTAGAAGAACTGCTTTTGCCGCTTCAGGAACAGAATCAGAACCTTTTCGAGCTTCATAAGCTTTTTTCAATCGATCCAAAATCCCGCCAATCAGATTGGTTTTGTCACTTCTATTAATGATATTCTGTTGCCTTCCATAATCATTAGCTAGCTTTTGAATGGCCTCTTTCTTATCTTTGAAATTAGGGTCATGCTTGATAACGTGTTCTTCAATTCCATCTCTTAATACATCCAGAGCCTGTTGTCCATATCTAACACGGACGTTTTGCTTCTCTTTTTTAAGAGCCTCTCTAAAGCTATCTTCGATTGCAGTAATTTGAGCGCGAACAGTTGATAAACGTCTGAATTCAGCAATGATTTTATCATCTGTCTTGTAATCGTCATGACTCAGGAATCCGTATGGATCTTTATAGGTTGCATCTTCTGTCGGGAAGTGTGCAATATTGCTTTGACCAAGCAGCTTAAGATAATTGAGCTGCAAGTGTGGCCAGTGAGGATGCACACCAGTATTAGTCGGTTTCTGAGCCATCCCTGCGACAATATTAGTTTTCCACTCATCCATCCAGCGTAAAAAGACATCTTCTAATGTTGCATTATCTGGTAAAGCAATGTGTTGATGTAACAGAGCATACTGCTGCAAAGCTTCACCTTTCCATCGTCCGCCACAATATTTTCCAGCATGAGCTAAAGCAATGACAAAATCTCTGGTTGTTCCAGGGTCGTTGAGGCTTCTCATAGCCACGAGATTATGAGTAATCAAAGCTTTGAGATTGTGGTAATACTTTTTACGTTCGCTGCTGTCATCTGGAACTCCAGAATGCCTCGCTTCTTCCTTCATACACCTGAGAAATTCTAATAAATGTTTGCGTGTTTGAGCTGGGGTTGTTAGTTTACCATCATTTAGCAGATAATTTGGATTGTAATAATTCGGTCCACTTGAATTTGTGAAGTTAATCTGATCAAACATTGTCAACAAATCGTTGTAGTCGACATTAGGTAGTGGATCTAAAGCTCTTGCAGATAAAGGGCTTATTCTCTCTAACAAATGCTGTGGCCGCTTATAGTTCTGCTGTTCGTTACGAGCCTCTCGCAATGTCTTTAATTTATCTGGAATGTTTTCAAAGTCCAAGGCTTTTACAGAAAAGACCTCGTTACGATTGTCTATATCGCAACTATAGAGAATGAGATCTTTATAATCTGGACTGGGACGTAGAATGAAGTCTTCTTTTGTTCCTTTGAAATTAGGCTGTGTTCCATCTAGTACCGGTTCAAATTTAATGGTTGTTCCTTGTGTAGCTAGGTAGTTCTCTAGTGCTACATATTTCTCTCTAAGCGCTTCCATCTGCGCTTTGGCTTCCTTAATTGTTTCCACGCTGAATCCTGGAACGCGTAATTTTAATGTGCTGATGCAGGGAGCTTCAAGGTGGAGATGGCAGCCCAGATTTCGAGCATCAGATGCGTAGTGAATTCCAAACTTTTTCCCCGGGGGAAGTTCATCTGTTTGCAAGATATGGCCTTGATATTGTCCTACAATTGCATCAACAGCACTTGTCACACAAAGAGAGCGCTCTGCTTGTTGGGCGTCGCACTCATGGCCTAACTCATCATGCAAACGATCAATATCTAACTCAAGGATCTTCGATGTTAACTTTCCAGAAAGAGGATCGACGCTGACTGCTGCAATTTGGGTGTAATGCATGACTGGAATAATCAATGTCTTATTGAAGACTTCAAACTCACTAGTGGCATCATACTGATTAGCCGAAATAAAAAGATTGGCAAAGTCAGCAACGCTACCTTGAAAGGGATGATTAGAAAACAAAATGTTTTGATGAATACCTAACTCTCGGAATTCTGTTTGAATTGTATTGAATGTTATCTGTCTAGCTTTCAATCCAGCTTGAAGTTTTGATTCAATCGCCAAGGCTTCGAGATGGGCAGCAAGCTCTTCTTTGCTCTGACGCAGGTCAAGATAGCGGGTTAAAACATCGTTTGTTTCAGATAAAAGCTGCACTTGCCCGTTTGATTTGACGAAGAGTTTATTGCGATCTGCAGGATTATTAACCCGTGGAGAGATATCGTCGGAGAAGAAGACATCGATGCCTGCGACGGCTTTATCTGCGTAGCTTTCAAGGGCCTCTTTTAGATGGTAAGATTCGACTAATCCTCTATAGCAGGAGAGAAGTTGCGCGGGGGATTTGATCACTTTTTGTTGAACAGAACCAGTCTGTGGATCCTTAGAAACGAAAAAGGTCGAGCAGATTGTTTGGCGAATAAAAAATTGATGGTTGTAAGTAAATTCGCTTGCTTTAACTTTAGACGTTCTGACAACATCATAGAGTGTTTCTTTAATAAATGCATTAAGCCTTCTTGTTCCGGTGCTGTCTAAAGTGTGCTCTAATACCTTATCGCCCTTTTGTGAAATTAAGCGGTTAATTCGATCAAGGTGGAAGATGATAGTGCGCGCATCTTGACGCTGGCGCATGCCAACAAAGAGAGCTCTTATCCAGGCGAAAAAGCCAAAAGCACGGCCTCTTAAGCGGCTATTTTCGTTATTAAGAGCTTTTTTTAGGGCCACTAGTTCATTAATACCATATTTTTTTATATCGTTTTCAATCCCCTCGTAAAGCTTTTTCAATGCTGTGATTTCGGATTTGGCTGCAGCTTTACCTTTGGTTCGACGCGTTGCAGTAAACTGATTGTTGTGCCAAGCAAGTTGATTTGTCTCGCTATTTAGACTATCGACAACTCGTCTCAGTTGGATTGACATGATAAGATATCTCCTATGTCACTCTACTCTAGAGCGATCCTGTGTACACCAAAAAATAATAAAGGATGCACGGTAGCAAAAAAATATTAATAAATAATTAAGACAATATATTTATATCTCTTTATATCCTATTAATCAAAATAATTTAGTATAAAGGAGATTAAAGCAACTCAAGGTCTTGTAATGAGTGTGAATTCAGTTAATGTTTCGCCAGGCGGGGCGCCACCTGCCGGTTCCAATCCCGTTGATAATCTTCGTACAATAAGTGAAGAGGTCAACAAAAAAGGGAAAAGTTATCGCACAAACCAGATCGCCGAGCGCGTCCTTATGGGGGTAGGTATCGCTTTTGGATCAATTGCGGCGGCCTCTTTCTGTTTTTCAGGTCTCGTTCCCATTGCAACACCTATTACACTGGCTATTGCGATCGTTGCGGGGACTATTAGTGCTATTTCTCTTCTTATTCTACGCGGTGCACCAATCCCAGAAATGGGTGGTTTAGCGATTTGCAAAAAATTGAAAGAAAAGCTGGGAGGAGTTAGGAAAGCACGTGAAGAGCTTGAAAAAGCTTTCCATGAGCAATTTGTTCAGCTGCTCTTTGTTTTAAAAGGGCAAGAGCCTCCAGCAGATAGCTTAGCTGCTCATGTTCTAAAAAAATATGGGTCTAGGGTGAAAACGATGGAGATTGATTTTTCCGAAGAGATCCGTAAAAAAGATGCTCATTGGTCTAAAGATGAGGTAGAGGGTCTTTTTAAGACCTTAGGTAAATATTGCCAAAATGTGAAAAGCCTCGAGCTAAAAAGCGCCGAGGGTTTGGAAAATGTCGATTTAACACCTCTTGCACAATGTCAAAAGCTGGAATCTTTAAAAATTTCAAATAGTGATATCCAAGATAACCATCTACAGGCTATCGCCCCGCTCAAAAAAGTTAAAAATCTTCAATTGACTGATTGTTGGCAGCTATCAGCGCAAGGCTTAAATCATTTAGAGAAATGGCCGTTGACAAAACTTAACTTAGAAGGAACGCCGTTAAAAGGCCTTAATGACCCAATGCAGAAAGTCTTTATGGCCGTGGCGCGCAAAGATCTGAGCGATCAAATTTTTGCTAAGAAGAAGGCAGAAATTGATAACGATGCTACCTATCAGCATGCATCTACTGACTCTCAAGAGATTAAAGATGCCAAGGATCAAGCGAAGCAGGGGGCCCTTAAAAATGCCGAATCCCTCGCTTGGCATCGCGCTAACAGGCAGCGTTATCATCTTTTAGATGAAAAAATGCGTACTATGGACCCAAGTAAAGTAGTTAAGACAGTGGCGGCTGATTTAGCTGTGTTGCAGAAATTTGAAAAATTGAAAGAATTGACTTTAAGCCATATTGACGACTCTGTATTGGAAGAGCAGATTTCCCATCTAAAGAAGATAAAAAGGTTAAGGATTACTCACAGCTCAGCAATGACAGGCCAAGGCTTAAGGGCATTTAAACCGCTTAAATGTTTAGAAGAGATTAGATTTGGTACTTGCAGCGCTCTAGAGCCTGAAGCGTTCCAGTATCTGCATCGCAACCATACGCGACAGATGCAAAGAGTGACGTTTGATTGGAACATAGAAAAATATGCAACTACTCAAGATCAGGCGCGCTGGAAGCAGGCGAGACAAGATCTAGGTCGTAATTTTAGACATATTGTCGATAAA
>CAZZJE010000199.1:0-5486 GCA_964654295.1 uncultured bacterium
AACTATTTTTATCATTCAAAAAAATATTCACCACGCAAATCGCCGAAGAGCCAAAATTTTAAGGTTGAAGAAAAGGGCACTCAAGAAGAAGAGATTACTCAAGAAGAAGAGGTTAATCAATTTGAAAGAGTGTCTGATCTATATACCTACCTGATACAGGATTGGCTAGATTTAGATCTGACTGTGTGTATCGATACGCTGCCCTTTTTCTTTCAAGAGCCAGAAGTTTTACAAAGATTTTTCCAAAAATTTAGTCCACTACCTTCTCTATCTGAAGAAAATTATCTAAAAATACTTGAAGCGGCTTGGTTTTACTATAGAGTAACACATGATATCCAGCTGTTTCAGGAGATCTCTTCTAAAAAAGCAGGCCTTCTTCCTAGAGAAAATCCTGTTCGTGAAGATCTAAAAATGTTAAGCCTCTATTTTGCCGATAAAAAGAATAAGGTTGAAGCCATTCGTGTAGCGTTTAGTGGATTTCCTGAGGTTATATTAGATCCCTTGATTGAAAAACTCGCAAAAAAATGGGATTATCAAGAAATTTTGTCTGCCTATTTTGAATCTAAAAAAGAGGCTTATAAAATATATGATCCAGAAACGCTTGAAAAACTATATGATCTTGATCTAAAGCTACTGGCACCTGTTTTAGCTAAACATTGTAAAGTGGAAGAGGTTGTGGTTAACGATGAATTTAATCGTCGCGTTCAATCATCCTCCTAGGTAATTGCAAAATTCAAGTTACACAGAGAAAATTTAGGCCTCGAAGAGGCCGGCACAATTTTAGGCCAGGCCGTAAGGCCTTAGCCTGATCTTTCTGTATGTTTGATTTAAAAAACTGGGGCTAAAGAGTATATGGAGTGCGGCGACTTGTCGCCGCTTTTTTGCTCGCCTCGACTTGTCGAGGCGTTAATAGGGCAGTTAATCATATACGGCATATAAACATCTCGACAAGTCGAGATGAGCAAAAAGCGGTGACAAGTCACCGCACTCCAAATAGCTTTAGGCACCCATATTGGTAAGATTTATATGTGCATTGGGCCTCATAAGACAACAATTTTGCAATTACCTCTAAAGCCTACGCTACAGATTTTTCCGTTAGAGCTTATATTACAGTTCTTTACGTAGAAGATACATTTTGGAGTGAGCTTGATAGCCTTTTCTGACGAATTCAACGTTGTAACCCAATTTTAGATAAAAGGGGAGTGCCTCCCAATCCATCGTATTGACAGTGGCAAAGGTGCAGCCTCGCTGCCTGCCGATCTGTTCAGACGCTTGCATTAGCAAGCTGCCCCAGCCTTGGTAGCGTAAAGGGGAATCAATCCATAAGGTATCAATATAGAGGCAGCCATAATAGGTCGCTCCTTTGGCTCCCCCCACAATTTGTCCCTCTGAGTTTTTTATGAGGAGTCCGAAAGGAAGAATAGGGCCCAGATGTCTCAAGCGATACGCCTGCTCTTGTATGCCCTGGTTGAGTTTGTCTTCTTCTTTAGGAGTGAGGTTGTGAACCTTAAGAAGTTGGTATTGGCCCTTCATGGATATCCTGGTAAAAAATCTTTAAACTTTCAAAGTATGTTCAAAGATTCAATAAGGTTTATAGATGGCACAACGCATTAATAGCTGGATACAGTATGGCGCACTTACTTTTTATGGATTAGCGGCTAATAGTTGCAACATGATACATCAGGTGGAGCGTTCTACCCAAGCAATTGTTGAAAATAGAGAGGCGGTAGAGACAAGTACCCAGGGGATATTAGAAAATTATGAGGCTCTTCAGCAAACAAATTTTATTGTTGCAGAAAACCAGCGTGCGATCGAGCAGACCATTCGAACAATTCATGAAAATTCCAATCAAATTAAAGCAAGTAATACAACCATTCAAGAAAATGCAGCTGTTGTAGACGAGAGCAGCCGCGTGATTTCGCACAACTCTGACGCTGTGCGCTGGAGTACAGAAACCATTATAAGAAACCAAGATGCCATCCAAGAGAGCATTCGGATGATTGAAGCAAACGCTGAAGCGATTAGAAAGACAACAGAAGAGATTTCTTTTAACCAAGAGGCTGTCGAGCGAAGCACCCGTGCAATCAAAGAGAATGCCGAGCTGCTAGAGCATGTAACCAACTCGATGAAAGGCCTAACCTCTTCATTTCACATGCCGCAGCCCTATTTACCGATTCTTCTCCTTTTTCTCCTCTTTTTAGGCCCTAATCTACTGATCATTCTTTTACTTTGGAGAATCGGTCGTCTGCTCTATCGCCGCCCTCTATCTTAAAAACAGTGGTTTACTGAGAGACAATCTGCAGAGCTCGCTTGCCGAATAATTTAAGATTCAGGTATGATTACACTGTTTCTAAAGCATTCTTTAAACGGAGTTAACCCCTCATGGCCACGAAAAGGGAAAAAATTAAACTGCAAAGCTCTAAAAGCTCACACCGCTACCATACGGTAAAAAACAAAACGAGCACACCAGGTCGCTTAACAATTAAGAAATACGATCCAGTTGTTCGTCAGCACGTCGAGTATAAGGAGACAAAGTAAACGTCTCTAAGAGGGGTGCTGCCACATGTTTGAGCTTTCCGTCATCTATAAGTACCTGGTGCCTAGATGGCGGCAGCTATCTGTCTCCATCATTGGATTAATTTCCATCTGTGTCATCGCACTAGTCATTTGGCTGGTCGTCGTCTTTTTTTCTGTTACTCGCGGCTTAGAAAAGAGCTGGGTTCAGAAGCTGACAGCTTTGACTGCCCCTATTCGTATTCAGCCATCTGAAGCCTACTACCGATCCTACTATTATTTAGTCGATGGGATCAGTGCGCAATCAGACTATACCTTGAAAACATTGTCAGAAAAGCTCGCTGCTGAAGCGACAGATCCTTATGATCCTGAAGCTGATGAGGAGATTCCAGCAAACTGGCCAGCATCCGATCGGGATAGCGAAGGTTTGCTAAAAGATCCCGTCAAAGGACTGTTTGCTTCTTTACAAAACATTCCCGATGTCAGTTTTCAAGAGTTTGAGATAACGGCAGGGAATTTGCATTTGCAGGTCGTTAGAGCTGGGGGCACACAGAGCTCTCCCTATCTAAAAGGGGAGATTAACCAGCCGCTCTTCTTAAGCTCTGCTGAGCTCACGCCAAGTGTGATTGCTCCTACGCTGTTGAAAATGACAGCCAAAGATGTCGATGATCTCTTAAGTTCCCTGAGAGTGGTTCCTGCTCTTCAAGAGGAGGTCGAGGGATTAACTCAGATGCAGCTCGATCTCTTTCGTCTCAAGTTAAAGCAGCTGCTCGATACAGTCAACATCACTCGTGTGACAACAGCAGCAGATGGATGGCTTTTACCACATCATCTGCTGCCTAAGCAGGGACAACTCAAAGTTGTTGCTCTCTTGCGCGGTAACCTTATTTCACGTTTGATCATTCCCAAAGAGGCCGACGAAGCTGCAACAGTAGCAGCACAGCTGCAAAAAGAGGGCATGCAGGCTAAAGAGGCTTTCCTACAGATGAGAAATGGCTTAGGTACAGTGCAGTTAGATCAAGGGAATGAAATGGCACTAGAGCCAAAGCATGCTCTCATGATGCCAGGAGAAATCGACTTTATTGCTTCGGTAGATAGAGAGTCTTGGAAGCAGGCTCGTGATGGAAGGGATATTCTTTTGAATCTTTCTACAGAAATCCAAGGAACTCCCCTAGTTGGACAAGCTCCATTGCGGCATCTCGTTGTCAAAGAGAGCCAATGCCTCGATTGTGTAGATAAAAATAATGGGGTCGCTCCTCTTTGGATTCACCGCCGGCAAGAAGCAGATCAATCACGCTATGTGTTGCCTTCAGACCCAGAATTAGGAGAGGCTATTTTGCTTCCTAAAAGTTTTAAGGAGGCAGGGCTTTCGGTAGGGGATAAAGGAGACGTTGCCTACTGGACGTTAACAGCGAGCTCTATGCAGGAGCAGCGGCAGCCGATCTATGTTGCAGGCTTCTATGATCCGGGCATCGTTTCGATGGGAGGGCGCTTCGCTTTAGCTTCGCCAGAGCTTGTTAACTTAATTCGAGGCTCACAGTTTCAATCCGATTTACCGACTGGAAATGGTATCAATGTACGCTTCGATGATTTAGGGCGTGCGGAAAGTATTAAAACAGAGCTGCAAAACTCATTAAAAGCGAAGGGAATTGCTTCTTATTGGAAAATTGAAACTTTTAGGGAGTTTGAATTTGCCAAAGATCTTTTACAGTAGCTTGGAAGCGAGAAGACACTTTACAATTTGATTGCAGGGATTGTCATTATTGTTGCCTGCTCCAATATTATCTCTCTTCTTATCATCCTGGTAAATGATAAGCGTAAAGAGATTGGAATTTTGCGTTCTATGGGAGCAACTTCGTTTAGCATCGCCATGATTTTTGGAGGCTGCGGAGTGTTGATGGGAATGATCGGAAGCGCCCTAGGGATACTTTTGGCGCTCTTGACACTGGCTAATTTGCAACAGTTAGTCTCGTTGTTAAGTCGTTTACAAGGACATGAGATGTTTAATCCTCATTTTTATGGCGACTCTCTGCCAACTGATTTAAGTACCGAAGCCCTCTTATTCGTTTTGGCTGTAACAGCTACAGTTTCACTTCTGGCCGGCTTGGTGCCTGCGGTTAAAGCTTGTATGATGCGTCCTTCCGAAATCTTAAGATCAGAATAGGACGACGCGATGTCAGACAAGCCAATTTTAGAAGCCTTTCAGTTGCATAAGACATTTAAGCATCCGGTCTTTTTGCCAATTTTAAGAGGCGTCTCTTTGACACTTAACCGAGGCGAAACCGTTGCGATCGTCGGCCGCTCGGGAGAGGGGAAGAGTACTCTCATTCATGTGTTAGGAACTTTAGAAGCTCCTTGCCAGGGAGAGTTGCATATTGCAGGAGAGAAGGTGACAGCAGGGCGGGCTTCTATGGTGCGTAACCGTCATTTAGGATTTATCTTCCAATCCTTTCAGCTATTAGAGGATTGCACCGCGTTAGAAAATGTCTTAATGCCAGCCCGCATTGCACGTCGCTGGACAACAAAAGGAAGTGCTGCTTATCGACGAGGAGAAGATCTCTTATATCGCGTGGGATTGGAGAAACGGCAGCATTTTAGCACAAAGTTGCTTTCAGGGGGAGAGAAGCAGCGGGTAGCGATTGCACGTGCGTTGTGTAATGATCCCGATCTTATTTTAGCGGATGAGCCTTCTGGAAACCTTGACCGGCAAAATGCAAAGGCCATTCATAAGCTTCTGATTGACTCTGTTAAAGAGGAGAGGAAGTCTCTATTAGTGGTGACTCATGATCCCGAGCTAGCTGGTTTGTGCGATCGTTGTTATACGCTGCAAGATGGGGTTTTGGTCCCCTAACCTCCTCGTGCCCTTCCCACCTCGTGCTCTAACCTCCTCGTGCCCGTGCCCATGCCCGAATAAATTATCAAAAAATCCGAATTACGTTGTTTGGTTTGTCAATCTAGACAAAGAGATGCAG
>CAZZJE010000200.1:0-5457 GCA_964654295.1 uncultured bacterium
CAATTACCTCTAAAGCCTACGCTACGTTTAAGTACATTTGAGAGCTTTGTCGCTCTCGCGACAATACCTAGAATTAGGTCTTAAACCACCAATAACCTCAGTAAAGTTGCATAAAAACGTCTCGCCGCACTCCAAAAAAGCAGCCTTAAACGCTTCGCTTAATGCACATGAGGAATCGTGAAAATACATAAATATATAACCCTTATAACATCTCTCTTTCTATGCTTCTGCAGCTGTTCAGCCGAAGTTTTAAAGGTTCACAGCGACTATTTAAGCCACGAAAGCTTAGCCAGCTACCATGTCGGCACACCCGATCCTCAGCTGCGCTGTCCCCCCATTGGACAGCGCCTCGTCATCTCCTGGTTTCTTCCCGATCGATACAAAATCTATTCAGACATTCAACTTCACCTTCGCATCCGTTATTACAACCATCAGGAAGAGGAGTTCTATATTCCCGTCAAAAAGCGGAAAGATGACTATCTCTTCTGCTTAATCAATGAGGAGTATCGCGAAACAGGTGGAATTGCGACCTACAAAATCACCTTAGAAGGCGATGGAGAGTGTTTACAAGAGTGGAGGCATGCTCTCTGGGCAGAATGGATTGCGTTGGATTGCAAAAAGAAGAATTCTAAAAAAGAAAAGAAGCTCCCCTATTCGCTAGAGGAGTTAGATACCGAGTTTTAAGAGGTTTTTAAACTGCCCGGAAATTCCTGTTCGATGCGTGCGCGCCACTCAGATTCCATCTTTTGGCGTTTGGCCTCATCTTCTATCCGCTGCTGCTTAAGCTCTGGACAGTCTCGAGTTTTTGCTGTCTTGATCACGACGGTAGGAACAACTTTTTTTTCTAATTTTCTTTCTAAATAGAGGATCCACTCTGATGGCTTCTTGTCATGTTTTCTTTGATAAAGATGATTATTGCCTGCCTGCAAGAAGACACGATCTCCTTCTAAGGTCGACTTTTTAAGATTTTTCCATAGCTGCTTCTGCCGCTCCATCGATTCGATCAAATGATCGAGTAAATCAAATAAAATTTCGTAAATAGCCCCTGCAGTTAAATTAGTATAGGAAGCTTTTAAGTTCTCTTCTTCAGAAAGAATATATTGCAAACGCTTTTGAAAACCCTCTGGCAAGCCGGGCATAATAGTAAAGAGATGACGATAGGCTTTAAGAAAGGGTATGCTCGTGACTTCGCACTCATACAATGGCAGGATCAGATCCGTAATAAAGTCATCACACTTTATAAGATCATGAAATTTTCCCATAACTCCCACATCCCAACAGCAAATTTTAGAAAACTTCTGGTTACTATAATGGCTAAGGCAGCGTTTATATTCGCTCACTTCTCGTGCATCTGTAGAGGCCTCTAATACCAGTTGATTTCTCTCTTTTGGAAACTGTTCACGTATAGCCAGCACCAAGTTGGCTATCTTTTTTAGCTCTAAATCCACAACATCATTGTCACCATGGCGTGTCGCTAGTAAAAAACGACGCACTTCACCCCAACTCTTCGGCTCACCATAAGTGTCTACAATTTTATACTGCTTCGGATCAATCGTTTTTAATTGACTTAAAGATAGAGACATGAGCAAACCAAGTTAATTATTTAATTTCAACCATCTTAACAAAAAATTCATTTAATTAAAAGAATATAAATTCATTACAATTAAGTTAGAGATTGATAGTTTTTTAACTGATATCCCACAAAGGAAGGCTATATGAGTTTTAATGATATGGATTTTCATGATATGCGAACAGGTCAATCTTATAACTTTAATCTAACTCCAGCAGAAGAAATTTATGCAAAAGTAGAAGAGATGGAAAAATTGATTGAGAATCTGGAATCAATCAAATCTGACGAAAAAGTGTATTACAACGCTCAAACAGGAAAATTTTCTGCGTTAGATAATTCTGCTAAAAAAGGTGAAGGATCTCGTTTTAGCTTACGTCGCACCATTTCAAATATGGGACGGCGAGAAGTCACAAGTGGTAGTGGTCCTATCTCACGTGAAGCAGCCCAAGCAACAATCCTTGCTTTTGAGAATTTAGCCAAAAAAGCAACCGATTTGGAAACTAAATCTGCATTACTTAGCCAAGATCCAAATGTTCCGCCTGATGTTAAAGCAGCCATTAGAAATAAATTACTGGCAATGAGCGAGAAGCTGGTTAATAGCAACATTAACCGTCTCCTTCATAACCAATATGCTCGGGAACAGCCTGACCAATATGCTGGGAAACAGCTTGACCAATATGCCAAGGAACCGCTTGGTGAATTACCCGCAACTATTAAATCTGCTCATCAAACATGGGTCAATGCAGTCGTGCATAGTACCGTTTTATTGAGAGAGCAAAAAGCTGAAGAGTCAAAAAATAAAACTCCAGAATCAACTAGCACTACAGCTTCAGTCGAACCTGAACCAACCCTCTCTAATGATTCGGAAACCCTATCTCAGCCTTTACCTGACGCAGGTCCACCGCCCCCTCCTCCGCCTCCTGGTGTTGCAGATCCTGTTGGATCACCTCCTCCACCTCCTCCTGGAGGAATGATAGCAAAGAAACCCGAAGAGCGCCTGCCTGGAGAACCCGATGCACCAGCTGCAAATCTTCTGGAATTAAAGGGGTTAAATAAAAAATCTGTAAATGAGCTAACAACAGAAAAAGGAGCGTTGGATAAAACAATCGCAGCGATGAAAACAGCTATTGAGCCTCATCGCGCCCTTCTTGACCTAAGAATAAAACTAGAAAAAGATGTTAAAGATAATGAGATTGCCGCCAGAGGTTATCACGAAGTGAATACTCATTTGGTAACCGAACAGAACAAAATTCGAGAAATGGTGGACGCGAATAGAAATGAGCCTGTCACAATTTCTTGGGCCAACAAGCAAGGTGTAAAAACGATAAAAGTTTACCGTGATGCTTATGTTGACGACTACAATAGTAAAGCAGCGAAAGCCAATAGCGAGCTTCCTAAAACAGCAAAAAAAATCCCTTTAATTCCTACAGAGTTGAAAGCAAGCAATGTCTTGAAAACGATCTCAGCATTAAAAGAGGAAAACGATCAAAACATCAATCAATATGAAACCACGATTCGAACAAAGAAAGCTGAGATAGAAAAAGCAGTTGATGAGTATGAAGTCAAACTCCGCGAAGCGAATAAGCAATTACCAAAGGACAACGAAGCCATCCCTGGAAGGAAAGATTTAGAGGCCTTCAAAAAACTTGTAGAAGCCCGAGAGAAAAAATCATCCGATTGGAATCTTGCTTCAGTCAGACGGGGACAGATGATTGATCAAATTAAGACTGGCAAAGCTCCCAAAGAAGAAGAGCAACCTAAAGTTCAGGAAGGCCAGTTGGATGCTGTCGCTCAATTTTATGCTCAAAACCCCGAATTTAAATCTGTTCAACAAGATTTAGCTGAGATGCCTACTCAAACTTTAAATGCTGCCTTAAGAAACCCGACTGAAGCTTTTCGTAACATTTTAAGTAACGGCGACGTGAGTTAAAGAAAATTAAAATAAAATTTTACACAATCATCAAACAACAAAACATAAATATAATTACTATTTTTAAGAAATCTTTATCGTCGCTTTAATTAGCTGATATATTATAACACTTCATCTTTACCAAAGAAGTGTTATGTTGTCTCCTAATCAAACGACGATATTAAATCGTTTTGAAAATACATGCGACTCATTAGGAAAAGTATCTGTCGGTGAGCGCGTCATGCATTCAAATCATGTCTTCAAAGCACCTGGTAAATGGGCTCAGACAAAGAAGGCAAAAACAACAGGTAAACCCAATTGGTTTTTTCGATTTGTTCAAGCGCTCTGTTTTGCTTTTAGCTGTTATACAGACAAAAAATGTATAAAGGCGTTCAAAGCATTTGAAGAAGAGGCAAAACGTCCTTTAGAAATCATTGGGGCTCTTGTTTATTTAAGGAATACGCCTCTATCTGCCGAAGATAAAGAGACTCTCAACACTACTTTGGATAAACTTCAAATACAATTTGACCTAGCTAAGAAGGGAGTGAATGCTCTCTATGTAACCTATCGACAGCGCCACCCTAAACGATACAAATTGTTTACAACAACTTTGAAAAACCTGCATGTTTCTTTAAATAATGAGTGCCAGAAAGCCCTCCAGATACACAACCATATTAACACTCCGCTTGTAGCCACGATCATCTCTTCCAACTCCAATCCAAAGCCTGCAGCACTGCCTTCAGCAGCTGCTCCGATGCCATTAGACCCTCCCTCTCCTCCCTCTCCTCGTAACACTGCTCCAGCCGCCTCTCCAGCCCTACCACCGCCTCCACCTCCCCTGGCTAGAGCTGTCAGCCAGCCTGTATTACCTTCCGCTCAAGCCATTCCTTCTCTTGAGGGGGAGCCGCTGGCGCCGCCAGACCAGTTTTTAGAAGCACGTGCTTATAAGCAGCTATCTCGTAAGGAGATCGAACAGCAGTGTGTCCTATTAGAACAAAAAGTTGAGACGATGAAGTCTCTTTTAGCTTCTCATCAACAAACGATCAAAGAGTACGAAATCAAGGAAAAGGAATTGAATGATCAGAAAGGTGCTAAAGAGTCTAAGAAAGATCAATTAGCAAGAAATAAGGATATCAAGAAAATTTTAGAAGATGGATTAAAGCTTCACGTACAAGTTAAAGTCCTTCTTATTGAAAAAAATGGTACCCATGAAGTCTCCTTTTTCCCTGATGCACAGGTTGATGCGTACAATAGAAGAGCGGAAGAGGTGCGCTTTCAAAATAACTTAAAAGCTGACAAGTATCCAAACATTGAAGAGACACAAAAATTCTCCTTAGCAATTCCTACACTTGAAGAAGTGATTGCAGACGCAGAAAGGGATATCGTCGGATACGAATCCATCATTCAACCATTAGAAAATCAATTAGCTGCTTTAAGCCAAAAGACATTGCATGGAATGAATTTTAAAGAGTTTCGAGACTACATCAAGAAGAAAGAAAAAGTTTGTAATGATTGGGCTCGCGCTTTAGATGCACGCGTCAAATTTTTAGGTTCGAATGGTCGTCAATCACCTCTAACAAACAGCGCGAACACTCCTGTCAATAATACTCCCATTGATCATGTTAATGGAGCCGAACCAGAGGACGTTGAGATTGCTAAAGGTTTGCTTAAAACAGGAGCTAACTTCCGTGAATTTAGACTTAAAAAACGAGATGCCCTTAAAGAGATTCTAGCCAAGGCATCTCCCGCTGTCGCATAGATCGGTCAAAAAGTATAAAAAGCGCGTTTGCTAGGCCCAAAGGGCCGCTATAGTTTAGACGTTTTTATGCAACTTTGCATAAAATTGCTGAGATTATTGTCAGCAATCTTTTCAGGGATCGTCGCGGGAGCGACAAAGCTCTCAAATGTACTTAAACGTAGCGCAGGCTTTAGAGGTAATTGCAAAATTGTTGTCTTATGAGGCCCAATGTACATATAA
>CAZZJE010000201.1:0-5441 GCA_964654295.1 uncultured bacterium
TTATACACTCTTTCAAAACTCAAGAAAAAGATGTGTCAATCTGCAAGGACTTGTCGCCGCACTCCAAAATCAGTCTCAAACGCTTCGTATGGCTAACTGTTCTTCCCAGCCTCCAGCGATTTAAAGACCACTTCGTAGACGTTTTTAGATAGCTTGGGCTCGGCTAAAATTCTTTCTAAATGAGGCTTCATCGCTTCTTGCCGCATCGGATCGATCTTTGGATAGCGTCTAAAGCCTTGGCATAGGCCTGCAGCAGCTTGTGGGTTAAAAGGGTCAACCTTGAGGATCTGGTCGGCAATAAAGGTATAGCCAGAGCCATCGGCTGCATGAAAATGAGCGAGGTTGCCCACAAAGGTGCCAAGGAGAGAGCGGACAAGGTTCGGAATCGTGATGTCAAAGACTGGTGATTGCATCAGCTCTTTCACATGTTCCAGCGTCTCCGGCAGCTTGGATGCCGCCTGAGCTGCCAACCACTTATTCATCACCAACGTATCATGCTGCCACTGGTTATAAAAGTCATCCAGCGCTTGCCTGCGGTAGGGATGATCGATATTTGCTAACAGAGCGAGCGCATGAAAGCAATCGGTCATGTTATCGGCTGTTTTGTACTGTTTATAGCAGCGCTCAATCTCTTCTGGCTCATTAAGCTGCATCAGATAGGTGAGGCAGCTATTGCGCAGGCTCCTTCTTCCCGCCTCTTCCGCTGTAAAACGATAGGGGTCGATAGAATACAAGAGGTGGTAAAGGCCTCTCAAACGCTCTTTATACATAATTGCGAGTTCTGTGAGTGCATATTCTCGGACATGATGGTTGGCTGCAATGGCAGAAACAGGCTGAATATCGGCCAAAACAGCTTCGCTAGGCAGCATCAGAGCTAAAGCTCTCCATGCTGAGTCGCTATTAGCGTCCTCGACCAATTCTCCAAAGGCATCGACAAAATCTTGGTCTAGCTTTAACTCCTCCCCTTTGGAGAGCTGTTGCACCATGTTAAGCAGCATCTGCTGCGCTAGCTGCTGGCTGGCATCGTAACGGTTGAACGGGTCGCTATCTTTAGCCATTAGAATAGCCAGATCATCCGTCGAGGCATTGCTTTTTAGGCGAATAGGCGCGCTGAAGTTGCGATTTAGAGAGAGGAGAGGCTCTTCGGTCACATTCGTAAAATGAAATGTCTGCTCTCTCTCTGTTACATGCAGCAAAGTCTCTTTGACACTTTTTTTATTAGGGTCTAAACAGAAGCTAAGTTCTCGCCCGCTGTTTTTGCCAATTAAGCCGAGGCGCAGAGGTAAGTGCATGGGTTCGGCTTGGTTGGAAGCTTTAGGAAGCTTCTGAGTAATTTTTAGAGTGGCTGCATTGTTCTCGTTATCATATTGCAACATCGCTTCTACTTCCGGCGTGCCAGCTTGATGATACCAGCGTCTAAATTGAGTCAAGTTAATACCCGAGGCATCTTCCATGGCCTTCACAAAATCTTCGGTTGTGACTGCTTGACCGTCAAAACGTTCAAAGTAGAGATCCATCCCTTTTCGAAAAGCTTCGCGTCCGATGATTGTTTGAATCATTCGAATGACTTCTGCGCCTTTATAGTAGACTGTAGGGGTGTAGAAGTTGTTGATTTCGATATAGCTATTGGGCTGGATAGGATGCGCTGTCGGGCCACTATCTTCAGGAAACTGAGCACTCCGAATATATTGCACATCTTCGATGCGTTTAACTGGGGCGGAGTGCATATCTGAGCTAAATTCTTGGTCTCTAAAGACAGTGAGACCCTCTTTTAGAGTAAGCTGAAACCAATCTCGGCAAGTGACACGATTGCCTGTCCAATTATGAAAGTACTCGTGAGCCACGACAGTTTCAATGCGAGCGTAGTTATAATCGGTGGCTGTCGCGGGATCGGCTAGAACGCAGCTGGTGTTGAAGATATTGAGGCCTTTATTTTCCATTGCACCCATATTAAAGGCATCGACGGCGACGATCATGTAGATATCGAGATCATATTCTAATCCGAAACGCTCTTCATCCCACTTCATCGCCTTTTTGAGAGACTCCATGGCATGATCACATTTCGATTCATTGCCTTTATCACAATAGAGCCGCAGGTCAATTTTGCGTCCCGATTTTGTTTTAAAGCTGTCTTGAATCATTCCCAGATCGCCAGCCACTAAAGCAAAGAGATAGCTGGGCTTTGGAAACGGATCGTGCCATTCGACCCAATGTTTGCCTTCAGAAAGTTCTCCTGAGCCAACCATGTTGCCATTTGACAACATGATAGGATACTTGGCTTTATTAGCTGTAATGCGTGTGGTATAGATGGTTAGCACATCTGGTCGGTCGAGCGAGTAGGTGATTTGTCGAAAGCCTTCAGGTTCATTTTGTGTGCAAAAGGTCTTGCCGGAGCGGTAGAGACCATTGAGCGACTTATTCAGCTGCGGATAGATTTCAGTGACAACTTCAAGCTGGCCCTGCTCAGGGAAGTTTGGAATTAGCAAGACGCCGGGTTCCAGATGATAATCTTCAGAATTAAGTGGACGGCCATCTAGCGAGATGGAGAGCAGCTTTAAATTTTCGCCATAGAGACGCAGCGGTTCAGTTGCTGCTGTGGTCGGCTGGCGTTTGATTTGTGTCTGTGCAGTGACCTTCGTTGCTTCATCGTCGAGCTCAAAATGAAGATGGAGCTTTTCGAAGCAGTGAGTCGGAGGCTTATAATCTTTTAAATACTTGGTTTGTGGAGTAGTTGTCATCGTTTACTCGGAAATAGGATTAGATGAGGATTCTACGATATATTTTGTTATCTGTTCGTGATAATGATCAGCGCGTCGTTTTGTTTCTGTATCCGATAATGGCTTCGATGGCCAAGCCATGTTGAGAGCCATGTTAACTCTTCCTTTAAATTCACTTGCTTCTTTTGTTAGCGCGATAAAGTGAATGTGAAAGGGTTCAACGGATTGGCCTGCATTTTTACCATTCTTATGAAAGATATGGATCGATACGATGTCTAGATTTTTTTCTGTCCATCCGATTAATTGATTGAGCATCTCCATCATGTCAAGATACTCTTCTTTCGACAGGTCTATGAAGGTTTTCTTAGCCACTTTAGGAATAATTAAGAATTGGATCTCCTCTCCACCCGTGTTAATAGGGCGAAATTGGTAGAGTAGGATGGAATGCTCTTTTTCGATAATCTGTTGCACTGCTAAGCGCTCTTCTTCCAAAAGTTTGGCGTTGGAACTAATTTCAGGAGATGGAAGCAGATATCGTTTTTGGAAATCCAATCGCCACTGCTTTTGCTCGGCGGTACGCTCTTTCTGATCATTCCATGTTGTGGAAAAAGCTAGCCAGAAGAGGACATTTGCTTGTGAGACTAGCGAGCGCCAGCCTGTTTCCCAAGGAAAATAGGGAACAACTAACCAGGTAAAGGGCTGGTTTTGGATGTGGCAGCCATAGACGAGGTAGTCATTGATTTGCGGATTTCGATCCTTCCAGATCAGAGCAATCTGCTTTAAATGGTGGTGGCTATCTATATGGTCAGCTCGAGTCCATTTGCGAAAGGATTGGTCGACACCGTTGACCAATTCAACCGATCCCGGGCGGATATTCCGGTCTGGAACAACCACTTCTATATTCCCTATTCGCAAGATATCTAAAGATTTACTACTATCCCAATGATCCCAAATTCCATAAGCAGTAGCGGCCATCATCACTCCTATTAATGTCAGTAAAACAGAAACCCAAATTAATTTTTTTAACATATCAGACTGCAATTCAAAGTAAGGTTAGATGATAAAATAGAAGGGAGAGAGAATCAACTCTTATTAGGAAACAGGAATGGCAAGTTGGGAGAGAAGAGAGTGTAAATTGAGATAGGTCCAATATTCGATGACTTTAAGTTGCTCGAAGCGATAGACGGTGATGCCCTGGTAGCGGATGCGCTGACCTGTGGCTGGAATAGAGAGAAACGTATCTGTATGAGTCGATTGCGCTTCCCACTGGATCACGACCTTACTTCCTTCTACAAGTGTATCAATGATATTCAACTCTATATCAGGAAAGGCGTTAATCCATTGATTGATAACTTCTTGCATGCCACTGATACCTTGGAAATCGCCCAGAGGACTGTGAATTAATGCCTTTTCATGAAAAGTTTGTGCAATGACATTGAGATCTTTGTGGTTCCATACCATGTGTGCATATGTTGCGATAACAGTCTCTTGTATTTCTCCCACGGTAAAATGCCCTCCAAGATAAGTGATATCTACAACCTGACCCGAATCCTAAACAATTTGGATGAATTAATCTATCATTAAAATTTTGCTTTTTTATTTGTTGGTTGGTTTGACTGCCTGAGGGGCGATTAGACAGCTTTCTTGCGGTTTTGGTAGCTTTTCCAAAAGAGCTGGATCTACTTGATAGAGAGAGGCTAACATCTGATTGGAATAAAATCCTAAAGATCCAGAGATTCCAATATCTTGAGGGATTTCACTATCAAAAAAGATCGCAAAGTGGAGGTCTTCTTCGCCTATGTTTTCAATATAGTGAAAATAGGCAGCTGGAATAAAGACGACATCTCCTTTGCTAACTTCAAAGGTGTCGAGACTGCCTTCAGGAGATAGGATCATCATGCGCGCACGGCCGGAGACAACATAATCGAGCTCTGCGGCGTTAGGGTGCCAGTGAGGCTCTCTTAAGCCGCCTACTTTTAATTTGAGGTCGTAACAGGTTAATCCATTTAGAATGGGAAAAAACTCTTTGCGTGCTTTGGCAACTTTTCCCCATTTTAGATCGGCCTGGGGGTCGATACCGGAGAGTTTGAATTTATTTGTGTCCCATTTTGAGATATTTGCTGGCGCTTCATTGTCTTTTTGTGTGATGACGATATTTTCATGTCCGCTAGGCAAAAAGTCCCAGATTTTTTCATCGGTTCCAAAGGTGGCTGCTAAGAGGTTGTGTGGAAGAGCAGCAGTAGATCCTGAGAGGCCTAATTCATGAGGAAGTTCATGGTTAAAAACGATGGCAAAGCGGGCTGGCCCCGTGCCACTATTCTCGATGGAGTGTAAAAAGCCTTGGGGAACAAAGGCCAATTCTCCGGCGGAAATTTGAAAACGCTCTTTTTGTGAGTTTGTTCCTAAGATGCTGAAGATGGCAGAGCCCTCCAAACAATAGGCTAATTCATTGGCATTGACATGCCAGTGAGGTTCTCGAACACCTTGAGGATCCAGTTCTAAATAGTAAAGCGACATTCTTTTTAAAACGGGAAGATTGTTGGCGTCAGCTTGGATGCGGGTACCGCCTGGAAATTGTTGGGTTTTCCCCTCTTTTTTTAAAGAGATGAAGTGCTTGCCACTCATGATTTTCTCCGTTGTTAGAGCAAGAGAAGCGTTAAATTAATAAATGCAGGTTAAAACCTGCAAAAACAAGCGCAGGCTAAAGAGGTAATTGCAAAATTG
>CAZZJE010000202.1:0-5432 GCA_964654295.1 uncultured bacterium
AGGGATAGCAAAGTAGTTCGGATTTTTTTGATTATTTTATTCGGGCACGGGCACGAAGAGGGAGGGGGTTAGGGGCAGTGGTACCGGAAAATAGTTTAGAATCAATCTTGCATCTGTTATACTAAACGCTTTTAGAAGAGAAAACGGATGAAGCAAGAAGAGCACTCAACCCCATTAAATGAAACCGCCCAAACCTTTCAAATTGTAACTTTGGGCTGCCGAACAAACCAATATGAATCTCAAGCTTATCGTGATCAATTAGAGTCATTAGGCCTCAGACAGGTTGGTAAGGGAGAGCATGCAGATGTCTGTATTGTCAATACCTGTACAGTCACAGAGCAGGCAGATAAGAGCAGCCGCTATGAGGTTCGCCAGCTTGCCAAACATAATCCTGGTACACGCCTTGTCGTCACCGGGTGTTCGGCTGAGCGCCAGCCAGAGGCTCTTTTGCAAATCTCTGGTGTCACTAAAATCGTCCCTAATCGCAACAAAGAAAAACTTGTTGCAGAGCTCTTTCCAGACCTAGAGGTTCCGGAGTTTGCTATCCAGCAGTTTGAAGCCCATACACGTGCTTTTGTTAAAGTGCAAGATGGCTGTAACTCCTACTGTACCTATTGCATTATCCCTTATGTTCGTGGAAGATCCCGCTCACGCTCTCTGCCTGATATCGTTGCAGAGGTCCAACAGCTCGTTTCTAATGGCTACAAAGAGATTGTTTTAACAGGCATCAATATCGGTGACTTTGACGGCAACCCCGCCGAAGGGGAAAAGCCTATTCGATTAGCCGATTTAGTCCGCACAATCGATGCAGTGCCAGGAGTCGAGCGCCTACGACTCTCTTCCATCGATCCCGATGAAGTTGATGATGACTTAATGGATGCCATCTTATCTGGAAAAAATTGCTGCCATTCGCTCCATATCGTCTTACAAGCTGGCTCCAATGTGATCCTAAAACGAATGAACCGAAAGTACACCCGTCAAATTTTTATCGATTCGATCACACGCCTTCTAGCAGCTTGTCCTGACTTTACTTTTACAACCGATATCATCGTTGGATTTCCGGGTGAGACAGAAGCTGATTTGCAAGAGACTCTTGCTGTGATGAAAGAGGTGCAGTTTGCAAAAGTGCATATGTTTCCCTACAGCGAACGCCCAAGGACACGCGCTGCCATTCTTCCCAATAAAGTACCTGCTGATGTCATCAATGAACGGAAGCAGAGAGTTCTCCGTCAAGCCGAGGAGTATGCCTTTGCTTTGAGAGAGCGCTTTGTTGGTGAACAGATGCGTGTTTTAACAGAGAGCATAGATCCAAGCCGCCCTAACGAGATCTTTGGACACACGGATAACTTCTTACCGGTCTGGATTCCTAGATATAATTTAGAGCCTAACCAATTTGTCGTTGTAAACCTTGTCGCTAATACAGCCGAAGGGCTAAAAGGCACTCCTATATCCTTGCCTATTATTAAATCTCCCTGCTGCCAAAAATTGATATGAAACCCATTTGCATCTCTCAACGGCTAAGACCCTATTCGCATACGCCGGGTATCTGTATCGCTTTACCCAGAAGTTCCCTTTCAGTCGCGTGCTATCCAACACGGCTTCAATTCTTCTCCCTTCTTCAAAAAGAGGGAGAAAACTTTTTGTATGAATACATGCTTCCCCATCAAGGGCCTGTGGAAACCTTTACCGCACAACTTGATCTGGAGCAACCCTCCATTCGTCTTTGGGGAAAATGCCGCTCGGGAAACTACTTCTATTATCGCATTGCTGCTCAAGCGGATTCTCAAGAAATACACCTCATCCAAGAGCGAAGTCAAACTTCCGAGCCACTGACCATCTTACCTGTTTTTACACAAAAAGTTGGCCTCTCCCCTGTTGCGCTTGAACGTCTCTCACTAGGTAGCCATCGGGCTCAAGAGTGGGAAAAGATTTCTAATCGAGCTGACTTAACGGAACTCTTGCCTCTGCTGTTTCACCTGGGACAGATGATCGCTCTATCCGATAACTCCCACTCTTCTGAATCTTCTCTATTAGGCATCTGCCAGGTGCTTTTAAAAGAGCGGAATGGTTCCGATTTAGAGACGGCATTAAAAGATCTTTTAAAGGCAGGAATGCAAGGGCTTCTCTCTCCTACAAATGAAGATCAATACGGTTTCGGCTACTCATTGCCTCCTCTATTGGCGCCTCAACCTCCTCTTCTGCTGCTGACCCAACTAAGGTCGCTGATTCGCCAAATGTTCCTCGATTTTCATTCTGATCAGCTCGACATCCTTCCCTGTGTCCCCCCCTCCCTCCATTGTGGTCGGTTGTTAGGCGTTGAGCTGCCCAATCATATTGGTCAGGTAGATTTAGAATGGAGTAAAAAACAAATTAGGCGTATGGTGATTAATGTAAAGACCGATCATACAATCACTCTAGAGCCTGGGCAAAGGATAGGACGTTGCCGGCTGCATACAATGCCGGAAGGATATGTGACACCCTTAGAAAACGCTCCTTTCTCCTTGATTCTACAGGCAGGCAAATGTTATTACCTAGATCGTTTTGAATACTATACACGCAATCACACCTGATTTCTCTAGCTAACGCCATTTCTAATTCGGGGTTATAATAATGATGACAATCAATAGTATTGACCCACATGCTAACTTAGGGCTTCACCGAGATAGTGAAAATCATCTTGTTGTTCGACTCTATCGGCCAGGCGCTTCAACTGTTCATTTAGAAGTTTTTGGGCAAGTTGTACAGGCTTTTCCCGTTGGAAATGGATTGTTTGAATATCGAGTCCCTGAGCATACGACACGACACGATTATAAAATCTATCATCAAAATGGCCTGCTGGCACATGATCCCTATGCCTTTTGGCCCACTTTTGGCGAGCTCGACCAATATCTCTTCAACCGTGGCCTCCATTATCAAGTTTATCGACAAATGGGTGGTCGATTAACCACAGTTGATGGTGTCGAAGGAGTCAAATTTTGCGTATGGGCGCCCAATGCCCGCGCTGTGAGCCTTGTTGCCGATTTCAACTATTGGGATGGCCGCGCTAACCCTATGCGAACCCTTGGTTCTGTCGGCGTTTGGGAAATCTTTGTTCCCGGGCTCAAGGCGGGTGAAAAATATAAATTTGAAATTTTTACTCAAGATGGCCGCCGTTTGCTTAAAACCGATCCTTATGCCTATAGCAGCGAAATGCGTCCTGCTACAGCTTCTGTTATCAGTGAAGTTGAAGGGTTTGCTTGGAGCGATCAAGCCTGGATGGCAAAACGTAAGCGCATCGACCATTTTTCTAACCCAATGACTATCTATGAAGTGCATTTGGGATCTTGGAAAAGAGCCGAAGATGGAGGATTCCTCAACTACCGCGATATCGCTGTTCAATTAGCTCAATATTGCTTGGAAATGGGCTTTACCCATGTCGAGTTTATGCCACTGCAAGAGCATCCTTTAGATGAATCTTGGGGGTATCAAGTCGCTGGCTTCTATGCAGTCACTAGTCGCTATGGCTCTCCAAGAGATTTTCAATGGCTTGTCAACCATCTGCATGATAGAGGAATAGGCGTCTTATTGGATTGGGTTCCAGGCCATTTTCCAACAGATGAATTTTCTTTAGGACAGTTTGATGGATCTGCGCTATATGAACACTCCGACCCTCGCCAAGGTTTTCATCCCCACTGGAGCACCTACATTTTTAACTTGGGACGCCACGAAGTTTCCAACTTTTTAATTGCCAATGCTCTTTTCTGGTTTGATCTCATGCATATCGACGGCTTGCGAGTAGACGCTGTCGCTTCAATGCTCTATTTGGATTATGGCAAAGAAAATAGCGAGTGGATCCCAAACCCTTATGGAGGCAAAGAAAATCTCGAAGCGATCGAATTTTTAAAACATCTTAACTCTGTTATTCATCAAAATTTTCCAGGAGTTTTGATGATTGCTGAGGAGTCAACCGCTTTTACAGGAGTGACTCACGCTCTGGAATATGGTGGCCTTGGGTTTGATTATAAATGGAACATGGGCTGGATGAATGACACCCTCCGCTATTTTATCGTAGACCCCCTATTTCGTAACTACCACCTGAATGATGTGACCTTTGTCATGATGTTTGCCTTTTCAGAACGTTTTACCCTCGTCCTTTCTCACGATGAAGTTGTTCATGGCAAAAAAAGCTTGTTAAGCAAAATGCCAGGCGACTTATGGCAAAAATTTGCTAACCTCCGCCTGCTGTATAGCTACATGATTTGTCAACCTGGTAAAAAATTACTCTTTATGGGTGGCGAAATCGGTCAGTGGAATGAATGGAACTGTAAAAGCATTATCGAATGGTTTCTGCTAGAATATCCAACCCACCGCGGCATCCAATCTCTTGTACGTGATCTCAACCATTTCTACCTTCACTCCAATGCCCTATGGGAAAATGATACGGACTACAATGGATTTGAATGGATCGACTATAACGATCGCCAAAATTGTGTGATCTCCTACCTAAGAAAAGGTCATCAGAGTACTTTGCTCTGCGTCCATAATTTTACACCGCATTACCACGAAAACTACTCCGTACGTATTAAAGGCGTCTGGAATATTCGAGAAGTATTTAACACAGATGCCCTACGCTATGGCGGCAGCGGTAAAGAAAATAGCAATCCGCAAATTGTTCGTGATCGAGAAGAGAATCCGATATCAGTGAATATCCACCTCTCTCCCTTAGCAACAATGATCTTTGCGATTGATTTTAATGCTTATACACACCATCCAGTTTAATAAACCTCTTTCAAAAGAGGTCAAATACACATTATTGAGGACTTGAGTGCAAAAAAAAGAGTACGAAGAGCTATGTAAAGAAATCTGGCGCCACAATAAGCTTTACTATGTCTATCATACGCCAGAAATCAGTGATGAAGAGTTTGACCGTCTGCTCAAACGTTTAGAAGAGATAGAGGCTGCGCATCCTGAATGGATTCATCCTGGCTCCCCCACACAGCGGGTAGGCGAAGCCACCTCAGGAAACTTTTCTCTGGTCAGCCACGCTGTCCCTATGCTCTCCCTACCAAATACCTATAACAAGCAGGAGATCGCTGATTTTATCGACCGCATCCATCGCTTAACAGGCCACCAAAATGAGCGTTTTTGCTGTGAATATAAAATGGATGGCATTGCCATCAGCTTGCGATTCGAAGATGGTCTTCTCGTACGTGCTGTGACTAGAGGAAATGGCAAACAGGGGGATGATGTCACTGCCAACGTGCGTACAATAGCAACACTTCCTTTACAGCTGCATGGAGAAAGGGTTCCTAAGATATTAGAGGTGCGCGGTGAGGTCTATATGACCCACGCAATGTTTTCTAAGCTCAACGAGGAGCGGCAAGCTTCGGGTGAAGAGTTATGGGCGAACCCTCGCAACGCGGCAGCTGGAACACTGAAGCTTTTAGATCCTC
>CAZZJE010000203.1:0-5425 GCA_964654295.1 uncultured bacterium
TCATAACACAACAATTTTGAAGTCCCTTTTTTAATTTTGCAATTACCTCTTTAGCCTGTAGTTTCCTATACATCAGAAGTTGTGAACATTGTAAATGATGTAAAGAAGAGCTCTATTTTTATCCCGTGACCTATTATAAAAGGAGCATGTGAAAAATCTTTTGAGGCAGTAGAATAGCGATGAAATTAATCCATTACGCATCTCTTATCTCTTTGATGATTACCATGTTCACCTCTACAAATTCACTTATCAGTAAAGAGCAGATTGCCTGCTGGGATGACAATGCGATTGCTTGGAATGAGCTGATGGCCGAAGGCTCAGAATTTCAGGTTCAGATTGTAGATCAGGCCTTGTCTAAACTACTTCCTTCCTTATCTCCTAAAAACAAAGTATTGGAGCTCGGTTGCGGAAATGGCTTTTTAGCTCGCCGCATTGCCTGCATGGGAGCGGATGTTCATGCGATCGATTCTTCTTCCAGTATGATTGAATTGGCAAAGAGACGAACACCTACAGAGTTAGCAAAATTGATTCATTATCAAGTAGCAGATGTCACGCAAAGAGAAGTCTTTGATAAATTTCAGAGCGAATTCGATTGTGCCATTTGTAATATGGCTCTCATGGATATTTCCGACATTCATGAGCTATTTCGAGGGACAGCCAACACTTTAAAACCTAATGGAATATTTGTTGTCACACAAACACATCCTTGCTTTGAGAAGGCTGTTGGACCGATGTTTCATGAAATGGAAGAGGAAAATGGAACAACCTCTCACAAGCATGGCATTAAAGTATGGCGTTATCTAAAAAGCTTTTCTATTCTTGTTAAAGCTGTTCCTACATTACCAAGCGAGCATCTCTTTTATCACCGCTCATTATCAACTCTTTTCCAGACAGCTTTTCAAAATGGATTTGTTGTGGATGGCCTGGAAGAAATCGCCTTTCCAAACAATCCAGACCTTACAGAACATAATGGCTGGCATTTATTGCAGGATGTTCCTGTCATCATTGGCATCCGATTTAGAAAATTAAACTAAGAAATCTCGATGTCAAAGCATTGAAGAAGCTGGATTGCTTCCGGAGAAGAAAATTTAGCTTTTTTGACTTGATTTTGTAGCAGATCGATAAAATAGTTGGTAGCTTGCCTAAAATCGGCTTTTGTTAAATTACACTGTCGAAAAATTGTTCCGGTTAAATCGCACTCTCTAAAATTGGCTTCTGAAAGATTGCTTCCAGAAAAATAGCCCTCTCTAATACGTGAGCCTTGAAAAGAGGTTTTCTTTAAATCCATATCCATAAACTGGCAAGTTTGCAGCAAAGAGTTCTGGAACTTAAAATGCAAAAATTTCTTTTCGCATTTATGAAAATCAAGGCCGACTAATTTAGACGCCTCAAAAACAACCTCTTGTAAGCGACAGCCCTCTAAAGTAACTAAACTGATGTTACACTGAAGAAATTGGCAATCTTGGAACTTGGCTAACCTCCAGTTAGCGCCAGTGAAGTTGCAGTTACGAAATGTTACCTGACTAAATGAGCAAGATTCAAAATGGCAATCCGTTTCATTTAATGATTCGAATGTACACGTTTCATAGGATTGATGAGCTTGAATGATCATGGGCAATGAACGTACTTTTGTATGAAGGTGATGGAATACGAAGCATCAAATAAGTCATTATGCCCACTATTTGGAACGGAAACAATCTCTTTAGGTGAAGGTAGAGCCTCATAGAGCTCTTTTGTGATTTCAATAGGAATGATTGTGTCATGAGTGCTGTGCAAAACAAGCGTCGGAGAGCGGATTTTTTTAACTTTTTCAAGAGAGTTAAATTGGTCTCTAAGCAGCCACTTGACCGGTAAAAATGAGTAATGAAATTGCCCAACAGCACCTAAAGAGGTAAAAGGTACTTGAAGGATTAAAGCTGCCACTGGATATTCAGTTGCAATTTGAATAGCGACTCCTGTTCCAATCGATTCTCCATATAAGACTAAATAAGAGTCAGAAACTCCATGTTGCTGTAAAAAGGAGATTGCTGCTCTTGCATCTTGATAGAGACCTGCTTCGCTAGGTGTTCCAGGATTTGTGCTATAGCCTCTGTAGGTGACCAGCAAGACGCCATAGCCTTCATCTAAAAAGGGCTTAACAAGCGGACCACGATAGCCAATATGGCCAGCATTACCTGGGAAATAGATCATCGTAGGAAGGCCTGGTTGCGTAGGGGCGCGATACCAAGCGGTTAATTTTAAGCCATCTTCAGTTTGGAGCGTTACCACTTGCATTTCAGGGACGCCAGCTTGGGCAGGGGAGGGTAAGACATCAAAAGGGAAGTAGATGAAGCTGCGTTGATTCCAATAGAAAAAGAGAGCGATTAAACTGTAGAGGGAGAGTAGAATTAGTAAAACTTTAACGATCATGAGTTCTTTTCTCTATTTTCTTTCACTTTCGATCAGCTCCTGCTTAGTCTTAAAACAAAGCCTTAGAAAAACCGATGTAAGTTAGATAGAGCCCTAATAAAAGCATCACGCTAGCAGCGATCTGTAAGTAGAGAAAGTTTTTGTGGTCGACCACTTTTTTAGCGGTTTTGATCACCAATTCAGGAAAAACGATACGCATAACGCCTGCGAACACCATGACCCAGCCTAAAAAGGTGATTAAGCCTCTCCAGCTCCAAGACCAAAAGGGATGAACTTCTAAGACGAGTAGCCCTAAAACAAGTGTGATAAATCCAGATAACAGAAGTAAAAGAGGCTGCTGCAAGACATCTTGCCAGACGCGCTGGTAGTACTTGCGATTCACTAAAATGCCTCCGTAGAGCACGATTAACGTGATACCGAATAGACGCGCTAACAAATAGGATGTATCCATAAGATAGCCTTTGTTTAGGTGACTATTTTATTCTGTATGACATATGGGATAGATTTTCAATCAAATTTAATTGCAGGTTGAAACCTGCAAAAACAAGCTCAGGCTAAATCCTAAGCTACATTTCTACTGGTTTTTTAATTCAGCGATACAGAAATCGAGGTCTTGTGAGTCATCATATGCAATTTTCTTTTCTGTTCTTGTAACATAAAATGCATCCATTACGTTCAAATCACTAAGCCAGTGAAATTTGGTTAACTAATAAAAAAAATAATTGTAAAAAAATTTTTTTATTTACTTGGATGGCCAAATGAACAATCAAGATTGATAATAAAAACCATACATGAGATTTTTGACCTTCACAATAAAATGACAGCAACAAACCATTATGAAATCCATTATAGACGTTCATGATCTTAATCATGTTTATAGGAAATATAATAGAAGCATTGGAGTCCGAGGAGTATTCAAGAACCTGTTTAATAGAGAATACCAGGAAAGTAGTGCTTTAAAAAATATATCTTTGCAGGTGCCCGAAGGCCAAATCTTAGGCCTCTTAGGTCCAAATGGTGCAGGTAAAACAACGTTGATCAAAATATTATGCGGGTTAATTTATCCCAATGCTGGTGCAGTAAAAGTTTTGGATCGAATTCCTTATAAAAAAGAGTCTGATTTTTTAAAGCAAATTGGCGTTGTCATGGGGCAAAAAAGCCAATTAATTTGGGACATTTCAGCTCTCGAAACGCTCTATGTGATTAAAGAGCTGTACCAAATTCCATCTTCAATTTTTAAAGAGCGCCTCGACAGTTTTTTAGCCCTTTTAGAAGTAGAAAATCATCTTAGAACTCCTGTGAGAAACCTGTCTCTTGGAGAAAGGATGAAATTTGAAATCATTGCTGCTTTAATTCATCACCCATCTTTGCTTTTTTTGGATGAGCCAACGATTGGATTAGACATTCTATACTGCCACCTTGAACATTGGACACGGATTTGCGATAAGAAATCGCAAAATCAAGGAGATCCGATATGGAAGTTGGTCAAGTCAAACGTTGGACAGCATCACGTAAAATAGAGGTGGTTCTTCGTCTTTTAAGAGGAGAATCACTCAATGCATTAAGTCGTGAATTAGGTATAGAGGTTTATTTACTTGAAGAATGGCGGTCCAAAGCACTGCAAGGAATGGAATCTGGGTTAAAAGCTCGTGTTGAAGATCCATTAGAGGCGGAACTAGACAAAGCAAAGAAGCGATTGGGCGAGCTTCTCATGGAGAACGAACTTTTACAGATAAAGGCCAATAGGGCTCCAGCTTTTCGTACGGGGAGGTCAAAGAAATGAGCGAGACAACCTCCCCTCAAACACATCTAAGTTATGGCGTCCAAATGGTATGCAAGGTGTGGAATTTTCCTCGCTCTTCATTTTATCACTCGAGAAAGATGGGCCAGAAAGTAAAAGATAAACGAGGAAAGCGTCCAAATATTTCCGATGATGAGCTTCTTAGAAATATTGTAAATGACATTAATGAAAGCCATTTTCAAGGTGAAGGGCATCGAAAAGTTCATGCTCGGCTAAAGCGTTTTAAGAGGTTGAATGTTGGCAGGAATCGTGTTCTAAAGGTGATGAAGAAGAATAACTTGTTATCTCCTTATCGTAACAAACAAGGCGAAGAAAAGCGCCATGATGGTCGAATTACAACAGACGCTCCCAATATAATGTGGGGAACAGATGCTGCAAAGGTTTTTACCCTAGAAGATGGCTGGGTCTGGTTTTTTGGTGTGATTGAACATTGGAACTCAGAGTGCTTGGGTTGGCATGTGACAAGGAAGGGTGACAGATTTGCAGCCATAGAGGCATTGACGAGATCAGTAGAAAATGTATTTGAGAAAGTCTCCCAAGGAGCTGCAAGGGGTCTAAAGCTGCGCGTAGATCATGGTTCTCAATTTCTTTCGGAAGGATTTATTAAACAAGCACACTATTTGGGTATAGGGATTAGTAAAGGGTTTGTGCGAGAGCCTGAGACAAATGGAGTCATAGAAAGATTCCACAGGACTTTCAAGGAACAAATTGTACATGGCAGACAGTACCATAGCGTGGAAGATTTTCGGAAAGAGGTCGATGCCTTCATATCGAAGTATAACAATGATTGGCTCTTAGAGAAGTTGGATTAGCACTCACCTACAGAGGCAAAAAGACTCTACGCGGAAGAGGAAAATGTATTAAAGCCCTCCAAAATAATTTCAAAGGGGTTAGCAGAGCGAGGAAAGGAGCACGGCTACTTTGTTCTGGCAGGCAAAGAAGTCCTTGCAAAGGATATCGATAATTTCACCGTGTCCCTTCACGAAGGAAAGGAGCACGGCTACTTTGTTCTGGCAAACGAAAGGTAGCATGGATTGCAATTTGAGGGAAGAGGGGAATCCCCCCCGCGGGCGCGCATGTGCGCGTACGTATGTATATGTGTATAAGAAGAGACAAGTTTTTAAATGAGCTGCGAACATTTAGAGTTAGTATTCGCAAAAATGGAAAGAAAATAATTTAGACAAATTTGTGTCCAAAAAAATGGTGGCGATACAA
>CAZZJE010000204.1:0-5417 GCA_964654295.1 uncultured bacterium
AGGAAAACGAGCAGCGACGAATGGGTACGAATCGATAGTCTCAAACCCTCTCAAGAAAAGATTGGCGATCTCGCCAAGTGGTTTTTAAGCGAATGCCAACGCATGCACATCTCTGAAGGTAGAGTAAAGCTTACCTTAATTGGCTGATTTAACGCCCATTTAGGGAATTTAAGGCTTGAGTGACGGCAATAAAAGGTTGGACGATCTGTTCATTAAAGGTTTTTGCCTCTTCTCCTTTTAATTCTTTCATGATCTCTTTTAAAAGCAATTCTAGTCTAGGCAAGCGTTGCGTCATCACAATTGTATATTTAGTCATTTCTGTTCTCACTTCTCCAGCATTTGCTCCTCCCTGAGCACCAGTAAACAATCGAGCATCATTTTTTCCTATCTCCTGAACGATGTTAAACACTCGAAAGTCATCATTCTCTAATTGCTTATCCGATAGCTCCTTGATCTGTTCACCCATCGCTTGGACTTCACTCATAAAGGCAAATGTAGTGTAGATCTCTATTAAAGTCGCTAGATCAAAAATTTGAGCAAATTTTTTAAGATCAACTGATAAAAGATTGCCGTCCTTATCACGTTGACCAGCATCATTTAGTTTAACTAGCATCTCATCAGAAAAACGAAGAGCCTCTTCCATTTTAGAAATAAGATTCTCCTGCTCAGGAGTTAAAAGACCCTGTTTTTGGAGCTCTTTTGCTATCCCTAATCCTATTTTAAGATCATCATTAAAAGATTTTTCGGTTTTTAAGGCCTCTCTAAGGATAAAAAACATCTGACTATCTTTGTTTACTTCTCCTTCGATACCGGTAATAGGCTTACTTGTATAACTTTGTAATAGCTTTAAGTTATTTTCTAGGATTAAAGGCTTTAAGAGGAGTCGAACTTGTTTAAGATTATTGATTTCTGATTCGTTTGAATGAGCAATATGGCGATATTTAGCTAACACGCTCTCCCCTTCGCGGATTCGCTTTTTTAACTTATTCCTTGCTCCAATTCGCATAGGAGACGTCGTCTCCAATTCTAATCTCAACTCACCTAACTCTGTCTCTTTTGCTGCAATTTCTTTAACTAATAAGAAACTATCAATCTCTCTATTCACTCGCTCATAATCATTGTTGTTTTCTTTTACTTGTTTTAGGAGACCCAACAGAGACTTTGGCCTAGATGCGTCCAATTCCGATTGAACGGATCCCAATAGTTTTATGATTTCGCTATTCAACTTAGGAGAGAGATCTTTTTCATTTTGAAGTAACAGGAGAGATTTCTGCAATCCCTCAAGATCTTTAGCTTTTTGTAGCGGATAGCGTTCAGAGTCATATATAAGCGCTCGAAATTCCGACTGGAGCTGGTCAAATTTCCGTCTATTTTTTGCCTCGGGAGTGACCTGTTGCTCTACCAGTTTTTGCGTACGCTCTGCACGAGGTGCTTGATTAACTCTATTTGCGACTAATTGCTCTTGGGGCAGCTTTTGTTGAAATGACTCTTGGGCAACCTCTTTTACAACTTCAGAATGAGCGATTAGCTCCTTATTGGCATCTATTAGAGATTTGATTTGCCGTTCCAAATTGATATCAAGATCTATTAAATGACTGTGAAGATCAGTGATTTCCATTCCAAAAACGACCAATTCATCTTCAGTTAAACGAGGAGCCTGCTCTTTAGAGGCAAAAGCATTCATATCAATTACTAACTGCTCGACTCTATTTTCTAAATCTTTTTTAAATTCTTCATTTAAATCAGATCCTTTAACACGAGAAAGCTTTTTATTAATATTGTCAAACTGAGAATAGAGAAGATTAGTTGTAATATTTTCACTTGGATTAATGCGTGTCATATTCCACCTAAAAAGATTAAACCATTAATTACACAATCACCATTAACTTCTTTTATTATAACTAACAATATCATATTTAATTAGCACAAAAAATTCAGACACAAACTTGTTTACATTCTCATCTAAAACCCTTTATTATTTACTTTATCGAAACTTAAATATAGATGAAGATGAATCGCCTCATTACAACCATTAAAAACGATCTTGTCGTAGAAGCTAGAGCCTTGCAGAGTGCTAAAGGAAGAAGTGCCGCCGGGCAGTTTCTATTGGAAGGAGAGGAGCAGATTCGCTGGGCTTTATCAAGTCCTTGCAGCTTACTAAGAATATTTGTACACGACAAGTTAATGGAACACGCTTTTCTTCTAGAGCTCAAGCAGAAAGGCATTCCGTTCTTTTTTACTTCGGATGGAATCTTGAAAAAGATCAGCGACACCTCTTATTTAGTGCCTTTTATAGGCGTTGCCCAAAGTCCTCAACCTTTATCTCTTCTGACAAATGATTTTATTGTGGTGTTAGATGGTGTTCAGGATTTTGGAAATATAGGCACAATTATTCGAACCGCATCAGCTTTTGGAGTCCAAGAGTTTGCTACAACAAATGAAAATTTTGACCTTTATTATAAAAGGCTCATCGATGCGTCGCGAGGAACAGTCTTTTCAAGTTGTTTACAGCGGTTTAGTTCGGCTAAAGAGGCAACTCTACACTTAAAAAAACAAGGATATCAGATTGCCGTTACAACGCCGCATGCCAGCACGATGCAAGGATTTGTGCAAGTGGAGCCTAAGCCTATTGCCTTAGTCTTAGGCAATGAGACTCATGGAGCTAGCCAAGAGATGATGGAGGCTGCCGATATCCGCATTCAGATTCCTATGAGTGGGCTAGTTGAGTCGTTAAATGTCGGCGTGGCCGCAGGAATTAGCCTCTATGAAATGAAAATTAAATGGGTACTCGCCATGTTAACAAAGAAAATTCAAGAATCAGTTGGAAGAGATCTCTTTTGCGCCTCTAAATGGTTGCGGATGGTCTTTGATCAAAAGTTAAGAGAAGTTTGCCCCATCAACGCCGATCAGGCCATTATGCTGATGATTTTGAAATGCGAAGGCAATACCGCCTTGGATCAGCTCGCTCACGATGCAGGACTCTCCCCGAATCAATCCGCATCGGAATTAATTGCTCCCCTCATTCAAGCTGGCTACCTTTATCAAACAGAAAAAGGCCTGAATTTGACTCTGCAGGGAGAAGAAGCGATTGCTAAGATCTGGTCAGTGCATGAGTTGAGTGAACAATTGGCTTTTGAAGGAGTTCCTGAACAGGATAAACAGGCTTTTTTAGCAGTCCTTCAGAAAATGATGTCCAACTGTAGAAGAATTATCCCATACGCCTAAAAAATAGGGAAACGAGAGAGTAATAAATTTGACGCTTAAGGCATTGTCACTCCGCGGCAATGCCTTAAACACACTAAATCTATAGGATTTATTTTTCCAAACTACTATAGCTGATGATGACACCAGTTAATGGAGTTTAAGGGAGTTTATATGAGCAGAGCGAAGGTTTTAGCACACTACTTCAAATTCTTCTTTTTCATGTATTCGAATTTAGAAACGATTTCTAAAAAGAATTTCAAAAAATGGCTGAAGAGCTCGAAAAAATACTTAAACTCTGCTGGAGAGACCATCTATACATCTCATGGACCGATTCAGTATGTATGGGAAGGCGATCGAAATAAACCTGTGGTCATGTGCCTGCATGGAGCGTTTGGCGGATGGGACCAATCAATTTTAATGGGAAAAAATTTATTAAAAGAGGGCTTTTCTCTACTGGCGATCTCTCGCCCCGGCTATTTAGGTTCTAAATCCACATTTTCTGGAGTCATTTCTAATGAGGAGCAGGCAGCAGCGATTGTAGAAGTGCTCGATGCGCTTAAGCTTCCCAAAGTAGCTGTGATCGGTTTTTCTGCAGGAGGTCCCGTCGCTTTCCAACTCGCTAACCTCTTTCCAAATCGAGTATCGGCTTTAGTATTGCAGTCGATTGGGGCTCATAAGAGAGACGCGTGGCTTTATCTTTTTTTAGCCGGATTGATTACTTATGAGCAGCTCACAGGTGATAAAGAGACCCTAGACTTTATGACCTATCTGCTTGATCTCAGTGCCATTGATGACTTTTATTCGATCACTAAACAGATTTTAGCCAAAGATAATGACCTTCCTCCGCGATCCCTGGAAAAACGGATTAACCACGTAGTCGATACGCCAAAACAAGCTAAATTTTTGAAACAGTTTATCTTTTCCTTATCTCCCCTTTCTCCGCGATTAGATGGAATCGTTAACGATGTCTTATTGGCTGCAGCTGGAAACTGGCCAGAAGACCCTAATTTTTATCGCCACTTAACCAATCCGACATTAATCGTACAGGGTATTCATGACACAAATGGAAATTTAGAGACTGCTGAGTACGTCCAAAGTCAACTTGCAAACTCTAAGTTACTTAAAGTAAAAGGATGTGGTCATTTTATCTGGTTGGGAAGGTTTACTCAAAACTGGGAGAAAAAAGTAGTCACCTTTTTAAAATCGAAAGCGACGTAAAAGCTGTTCAGCGTTTTACACCTTAGGTGTATCAATATCAGGCTTTCCTTTTTTAAGCCTCTCTCGGGTTTTTTTGGCTAAACACTCATAGCGATCGCACAAATCAGCAAGCTCTTCATCGCTTGCATTTTTCAATAAGTAGCTTTATAGTCTTTGTAGAAATTTGAGAAAACAAAGGATTTTTATGAAAACACTACTTAGAACGTTGTGCTTAATGGCAGCATGCCTCTCTTTTATATGTCACTCATCATCACTTTTTTCGGACGAAGTCAAAGATGCTCACTCTTTACATCATAGCTCAGAATGGACAGGTGCAGATGATGAGCTATACTTTGATATTGAATTAGATGAAGGGCTTGGCTTTAATGACACCTACTACACGTTTGCTATAAAAAAAGGTGTAGGTTGTGAGATCTCTTATAAGCCTCTTCTTTCGGGAACTGTGTTTTCTAAGGAGGGAAATGAGCTTCAAGAAGTCACTGTTACAGTTGAATTGACAAATACCTCTAAGCTTGATGAGATCGACTATAAGGTGCTTACTAATAGCGTCTATCTAGTGAAAAATAAGAACGGCAAAGCGGATAAAACTGTTTCATCTCTTTCTACAGTTAAAGGCACTCTTATATTTTCAACGCTGGATATCAAAGAGCCACCTGTTTTCTTTTTAACAAACGAAGAGGAGACAAAAGGCTCAATTGCATTTAAGTCGCTCTTTCCCTTCATGTCCATGTAAACAAGCTCTCTGCTAGCTTTTTGATAGACTATATGACACCTATGTTAATTAAAAAGAGCTTTTACTTTGCTCGACATGGTCAGACAGAGTGGAACAAGCAGCAGCTTTGTCAAGGGCATCAGGATATTGAGCTCAACGAAGCAGGCCGCCAAGAAGCCATGCAAGATCTCGATTTCTGTATTGCTGAATTAAAAAAACAGTAGAAAATGTAGCGTAGGCTTTAGAGGTAATTGCAAAATTGTTGTGTTATGAGGCCCAACGG
>CAZZJE010000205.1:0-5412 GCA_964654295.1 uncultured bacterium
GGTGCGATGAATCTCTTCGTCACGCCCAATCACAGGATCTAGCTTGCCTGCCTTTGCTAGCGCTGTCAGATTTTTACAATATTTCTCCAGCGCCTGTAGATTAGATTCCGCTGTAGGAGAGTCCATGTGACGGTTGCCCCGAATTTTTTTAATCTGCTCCTCGAGCTGTTTGACACTCACGCCTGTCTTGCTCTTCCAGCTAGACATCGGCTCGCCACCATTTTTCCAATAGGCCAAGAGAAAGTGATCGCTGCTTATATAAGTGTCTCCCCAGCTCGATGCGATGTTTTGCGCGTCAGAGATGCGTGCCTGCAGCCCTCGAGAAATATTGGGTTGCTGTGTTGTGGGTGATCCATATGTCGGCAGCGTGTCCAGGTTCTCATGAACCCGTTTGTTAAGGTCAGCGACATCTGCCCCTAAACTTTCTAAAATCGATGTGAAGTATCCCTGCGGGTCTTCTAAAAACGCCGCTAACAGATGATTTTCAGTCACTTCGGGATTCTGCCGGCGTTGGGCTTCAGAAAATGCAGTCTGCAAGGCTTGAGAAACAGCGTCAGTAAAGTTCGGTTGCATCCATACCTCCTTAATCGTTTAGATAAAACTAACATAGCCCACCTATTCCCCTTAGTCAAGGCGTCTTATCATAAATTTTCTAGTCTCTATGCCTTTCATCTGTTACACTTTATTGCTTATAAACATGTGATGATTCCGGAGAAAAAAATGAAGTATTGTGAAGCGATTTATCGCACAAAACGCTGGAAAACTCGCGAGGTGATGGTAGGAAACGTTGGTGTGGGAGGCGATAATCCAGTACGCATCCAATCGATGACGACCTCCAGCACGCGCGATATTGAAGCAACGGTCGAGCAGATTAAACGTCTGGCCGATGCCGGATGTGAAATTGCCCGCGTCACAGTACAAGGGATGAAAGAGGCCGATGCCTGCGAAGGAATCAAAAACTCCCTTCTGCAGCAAGGCTATACGATTCCTGTAGTGGCTGACATTCACTTCTTTCCTCCTGCAGCGATGCGCGTTGTCGACTTTGTCGATAAAGTTCGAGTTAATCCAGGTAACTTTGTCGACAAACGCGCAACGTTTAAAGTAATTGAATATGACGATGCCTCATACGCTCAAGAAATTCTTAAAATCGAAGAGAAGTTTGCTCCCCTTGTAGAAAAGTGCAAGCTGCTGAAGCGCTCGATGCGTATTGGAACAAACCACGGCTCCCTCTCCGATCGGATCATGAACCGTTATGGCGATACTCCAATGGGAATGGTAGAGTCAGCCCTCGAATTTGCCCGCATCTGCCGCAAATATCATTACCATGACTTTATGTTCTCCATGAAGGCTTCAAATCCTAAAGTCATGATCCAAGCTTACCGTCTGCTTGTCGCCGAAATGATGAAACTCGGATGGAATTATCCTCTTCATCTGGGTGTCACAGAAGCTGGCGACGGCGAAGATGGCCGAATTAAATCAGCCATGGGAATTGGCTCTCTGCTTCTAGACGGCTTAGGAGATACCATTCGCGTCTCTTTAACAGAAGATCCCTGGTATGAAATCGATCCTTGCAAACGTCTGGTACAGTTTGCAAAGCATTATGAGGCAGAGCATGGCGTTGTCCCCTTTATCGAGCATCATCGCTCGATTGCAGAGATCTCCCGCCGCCCGATCTCCTATCCCAAAGAGCTCTCGCTCCATCAAGATGGATCGGTTCTTGTTGCATTGTCAGCGGATGAAATGACTAAAGAGAGCTGTTATTCAGAGCTGGGATGCGACCCACAGCTTGGCCTGCCGCGTTTGACTCGTGAAAGCGTCGACGCCTTGGTGATTAACGACTCTGTCGTGCAGTTTGATGCTCTAAAAAAATTGAAGCAACTTAATGAAATAGGGGTCAAATTTTTCTCTTCAAAGTTTATCCCCCACTCCACAATGCTTTTAACGATTGCAGAGGCTGCTCGCTACATGACTCAGCAGCAGCAAACCTCTAAGTTTGCTCTTAAAATGGGTGAAGAAGCCAAATCTCTTTTAGCAATCAAGATTTCAAATGAAACTCCCGAGCAGTGGAAACAGCTCACCTGGCTGAAACCTGACCTCATCTTTTTAGCTCCTAAAGAAGATCGTCTGCACTATTGCCGCTACTTCTTCGAATGGATTCAAAATCATAAGCTCTCCATCCCTATTATCCTAAATTTCCACTACGACTGTTCCCTAGAAGACCTAATGATCCAATCCGGAGCAGAGTGTGGCGCCCTTTTAACCGATGGAATTGGAGAGGGCGTTTGCATCGAAGGGCCCTATTCCGTGACCACAAGGCGTCAGCTCGGCTTTAACCTGCTCCAAGCAGCTCGCATGCGCTCGTCTAAAACAGACTTTATCTCATGCCCAAGCTGTGGACGTACTCTATTTAACCTGCAAGAGGTGACCGCTCGCATTAAAGAGCGTACAGCCCACCTGCCAGGTGTTAAGATTGCCATCATGGGCTGTATTGTCAATGGCCCTGGAGAGATGGCTGACGCCGATTTCGGCTATGTCGGCTCTAAACCTGGAAAAATTGATCTTTACGTCGGAAAAAATTGTGTCGAAAAAGATATCGACTTTAGCGATGCGGTCGAACGTCTAGTCAACTTAATTAAAGCCCATGGCAAGTGGCAAGAACCTGAAATGGTTGCTTTAGAAGAAATTGTAAAATAAGAAGTTTATGTCAGTGAAAATCAAAACAATTTTATTATCTCTTTTATTGATGTTTTGCTCGCTTTTTGCAAATGCTGAACAGAAAGTGGTTTTAATTTCAGGTGCTTCAAAGGGAGTTGGCCTTGCCTCGGTAAAGGCCTTTTGTCAAAAAGGTTGGAAGGTATGGGCTGGCTACCGGCAGACGATTCCTGAAGATTTAAAAGAAATTCCGGGGATCCGTTGGTGTCAATTGGATGTGACACTGGACGATCAGGTGAATCAGGTGATCAAAAATATTTTAGCAGAAGATGGCAGACTTGATGCATTAATCAATAACGCAGGCTTTGGAGTTGTAGGAGCAGAAGAAACGGTAACAATAGAAGAGGCGGAACAGCTATTTCAGGTCAATTTCTTTGGGGTCATGCGGCTAACTCAAGCAGTGTTACCTATTATGCGACAGCAGGGCTCTGGCCATATTTTAAATATAAGCAGCGGAGTGGGCATCCAAGCTATTCCAGGATTAGGCATCTATTCTGCTTCTAAATTTGCTCTAGAGGGTTTTAGTGAATCTTTGGCAGCAACAGTTTCTCCTTGGAACATAAAGGTGTCAATTATTGAGCCAGGCTTTATTCAGAATGATTGGGCGCTTCATTGTCTCTTAGGAAGCCGAAAATGCGAGTGTGACTTCTATTCACAACTGAATGCTCATATTTACCAGTGGCTGACAACCTCTCGTGCATATGGTCAGAGTTGCGATGAAATTGCCAATTTGCTTGTAATGATCGCAGAAAACCCAGAACCAAACTTGCGCTATCAGACATCAGATGGAGTTAAAGAGTGGTTGAGTGAAAAATTAGTCGATCCAACAGGCAATCAAACTCTTCAAAGCAATAAAGAGTTCCTTAAAAGATTTTTATCAAAAAGCCTGTAGCCCAAGGAAAATGTGGAGAGCGGCGACTTGTCGCCGCTCTCCAAAAGCAGTTTCAAGCGCTTATTTTGCTTTTCTACGACACACTCATGCGATGCTGCTCCCACATCATCTCAGGGCTGCCGGCTAAAGAGTTAATATAGCGTGAAGCGACAAAGAGATAGTCAGACAAACGATTCAAATAGATCAACACGCTATCCGAAATTTCGCCTTTATGATGTAGCGTAATCACCTTGCGTTCACTCCGCCTACAGATCGTACGTGCTAGATGCAACGCCGCTCCAGCTGGATGCCCGCCTGGCAAAATAAAAGCCGTCAGCTTGGGAAGCTGACTATCCATGGCGTCGATCCACTTTTCAAGTAACGTTGTCGCTTCGGCATCAAATCGTGTTTTGGTGAGCTTAGCCTGTCCTGCACGTGTTCTAGGTGTTGCCAAAGCCGCTCCGACATCAAACAAAGCATGCTGAATATCCAGTAGCTGATGTCTGACTTCAGCAAAACGCTCTTCGCTTGGCAAATAGGATAACGCGAGACCAATCGTAGAATTACACTCATCGACGCTCCCTAAAGCATCGATCAAGGGATGATGCTTTGACACCCGCTCACCAGTAAAGAGAGAGGTTTCTCCTCGGTCACCTGTCTTTGTATAGATTTTTACCATCTTTATGCCTACTCTGGGAAATTAGTTGCTAACTGTAACTTAAGCTCTTTCATGGCTTTAGGCGCATGCTTATGTTTTTTTAGAATCGCCTGCGCCTGGTGAAAATGTTTCCAGGCATTAGGATAATCATGCCGACTTGCGTATAGCATACTTAAATAATATTCAGCCTTTGGATCTTCCTTGTCTAATGCATGGTAGCGCTTTAAAACTTCTAATGCTTCGCCTTCTCGATGCAGCTGCAGCCATGTTGAAGCCAAAGTAAAGAGGCCAGCTCTAAATTCAGGATATTGCTGAACGATTTCTTCTAATTCCACTCGTTTCTTTAATACAGATTCTCTTGTCTCGTCGACAGTTTCAAAGATCGCCTGAATCGCTTTTGCATCTACCTTACCAGTTAAATAATCCTCTCCAGGTGTAATCCCTTTGATCCAATAGGGCGATGGCTTTGCAAAGGCTTCTCGAAGCAGGTTTTCTCCCTCTTCTGTTCTGCCAACAAAGAGCAAGTTGTAGCCTCTTAATTCTGTCAGCAGTCGATCTCCAGGTAAATAGCGCGCAGCACGCTCATAGGCTTCTAATGCCTTCTCATGCTCACCCAGATGCCAGTAGACTGCAGCTTGGTTAAAATGAGCTAATCCCACAACCTCTTTAATTGTGCGCTGCTGAAGAGCCAGCGTGTCAATTCCTAGATAGACCTCGTCGTTGACATGAACTCCTCTGGCAGTCGTTTCTATGTTAACCGTCGTTTGACCATTTCGATAGCGAACATAGATATGTCCCGGCGGAGTAATCATTTCAAGCGGTAGGTCTAAACGCTGTGCCAAGCAAATATAGAGAATCGAAACACCTAAGCAGACGCCTCTCCGTCCGTCAAGTACAGAGGGCAAAAATGTATAGAGATCGATCTCTTTGGCATGCTGAGAGTGGGGAGGAAAACGAAATCCCATCTCATTGAAAATTAAATGATTGATCGTTCGAATTTTATCTTGGGCCGTTGCATTTTGAGGTAACCGCGCTCGAACCTGCAGCGCCATCAAATCGACAAATGCTTCGTAAGAGCGTCTCCTTTTCCATGCCTCTACCGCTCGATCTTTTTCTGTAAGAAATAGCGCCTGAAGAAGATCAATCTGGTCTGGAGGTAACTGCAAAACTA
>CAZZJE010000206.1:0-5403 GCA_964654295.1 uncultured bacterium
AATTAGCGCCGCAAGGTAGCTAAAAGCTTTCGCCTTTAGGCGAGAGTTGTTTACTTGGATGGTCTCATTTTTATTTTTGTTTGCGTAAAACATGTTTCAGAATTTCACTAGCCCTTAATCCGATCATCATGGCTGGTCCCGTCGTATTAATGTCAGGAATCACCGGACAGATGGAATTATCAGCCACAAAAACGTTTGTTGTCCCATAAACACGCGTATCGCCATCTACTACGCCTCCAGCCTCAAAAGGTGCCATTTTACAGTGCGACACAAAATGGTGGATATCTAGCGATAAGTTGCTGTTATTTTTTACGTACTCCTCCACTACGGCGTCGTTATAGTTAGAGAGGATGACTAAGTTGATCGGATCGCTTAAAATAGGTTTAAAGTAAGGCGAAGGAAATGGGTATAAGATGTTTAATTGATCTAATAGCGCACGAATATAGACCGAGACGGCACCCTTCATATTCGCCAGATCGATAGGATTTTGGTAAAAACCATCATCTGCTGCAGCAATCTGAAAGGGATTATCGCTTTGGATATTGACACTTCCTTCACTAACTGGGTTTAAAAGATTAAATCCAACAGCTAATAAAGCAGGGGTTTGTGTTGTAGCTGGGATGTATTCAAAACAGCATCTGCAGCATTCGAGGGTCTTTGGCACTGCCCCCAACGACAGGCAAGTAGACATTATTGATTGTAAATGCGTAGGGAGCTCCAGAGGGCACACCACTCAGATTGGGATCTGCCAACATCGTAATAAAGATGAGCGGATGGTTTTGGAGATGTTTTCCTACATTCTCATTAATGAAAACGGGTTTGACCCCAGCCTTTTTTAGAACTTTCGCAGGACCTATACCCGAAAGTTGTAGCAGCTTGCTGCTATTAATACCGCTCGCCAAAACAACGGCTTTTCGAGCTTTCGCTTCGAAGATTTGACCATCTTTGACATATCTTACCTTTTTAGCACGCCCATGACTGTCGAATATTATTTTTATAGCTACCGAATCAAAGAGCATAAATAACTTATGCCCATTAACCCCTTGACCTTCCGGTGTCATCACTGTGCTATCTAGATAGGCTGTCGCACTACTCACTCGTTGGGTGCCTGTCGGATCAATAAACCACTGGGCACGAGGGTCTATGCAGTTCTCTACACCTGGACTATTATAATCTACTACTGTTGGAAGGAAAGGAAATGCAGCCTGTGACGCAGGTAGTAGGACTTGAGATGTTACCTGCGATACCGTAGGTGTTTGTAGAATATTGACAGCACCATTAGCTCCTCGTGCTTTTGGTTTGATTGTCAATCCTTGGTAGCTCTCAAGGGTTTTAAATGTTTTGAGGATGTTAGCTAGACTTCAGTTGTCGCTGCCGGAAACTTCTTCCCAGCGCGAATATACAGCATTCGTGCCTCGACCATAGTATAGCCCATTAATCGACGAGCCTCCGCCCAGTAGCATCCCTGTTGTCCAGTCACTTGTTCGGCCATTAAGTCCTGGCATTGGCAAGGATTGAGTCCATCCTGGCCAAAAATATTCGGCTCTTCCTGTCGAAGGCAGAAGAAATGCTGGAAGGCCAACTTGTTGGATTGCTGGATCATCTGTTAAGTTTAGTCCTCCCTCTATTCCGATTACTGAAAAGAGACCATTTTCCGATAGCTCGCTCATTAGGATGCAGCCTGCTGCGCCACCACCGATTACGATGATATCAGCCTCTAGCTCATTTCCCGACATTTTGCATCGATAAGGCTTGCCTTGAGAACCATGATCGCCAAAAAGGCTGGTGGCAGTGATGATTGCTAAGACAAAGGTAATAAATTTAACATTCATGAATAGTTTCTCCGGCCGCGCTTGATATAAGCAATTCTAGTAGTCAAAGTTTTAATTTAGGGTCTGGCTTGATCTGATCAGAATTTAACAATAATCTCTTAGATCGCATGCCTTGCTACAACTGAACTCAAGAAAAGCGCGATGTGACTCCTGAGAAACTTTGAATTTAAGACAGATGGTTTGTTTTACGCTCAGATGCTAAAGAAAATATTATTTTTGACAAATAAAAAAGAAGCAGTGGCAAAACCAGCGACTTGCACAAAAGAATTACAAAGTTAACGAAATGGGTTACTCCTCTCTATTCAAAGACTCGTTAGCTCTGCTATTTTCTATACGCGCCAATGTTACAAGATTAGCTATGTTGCTAGGTGAGGCCTCATAACCTGCTAAAGTCACTGCTACAATCAGACGACCATCCAGCAAACCAAGGCCTATGTGTGTTTCTGCATTCTTAGTGACTGTGCCAGCAAAAGATTGTTGACCTAGATTTGGGATAGCAAGAGGTATAAACTCTGGAAGTTTACTTTTTTGAACCGCTTGCTGATATGCAGACGATGCATCACTCAAACTTTCGTATTGATCTGCAGTAAGCGTCACTTTTTTTGAACCATCGCTACTCGTGTAAATGGTACTTCTTGTAGCTCTAGGATTGCCAACAGCAGTTAAGTTTATACCTGTGCTTGCCTCTTGATTAATTTCAGGAAAGAGTTGATTGACTACGTTTAGTGGGACGATGACCTTTTGAGGAAGTATTGAATCATGAGTAGAGGAAGTATTGATGCTTGATAGGGAGTGCCCATATCCATTTAGTGAAACGGATGCCATTACTGCAACTAATAGTGCTATAAGCCATCCTCTTGATTTTTTGTCCATATCACCTCCTAATCATGCTTTAATTTCTTTCTTTACGGTTTTGGTATTGTCTTTCAAAAATTTTAAACTTTTCCTGATATCCCTCTTCTATTGACCATTTTTCAATTTCTTTAAGGTTAATCGTTTGCTCTAAAGATATATTTACAGCCTGTTCTAAACTCTGTTTATCATTCCAATGATAAAACCAGCCAAGTCGCGTAATGAAATATTTTCCCAATCAATCATAATGGCTTTCCAAGACGACGCGGTCTTTTCCTTGCAATGGGCTCATAATATTTTAGACGAATATTTTCAGGGAAAGACCCGTAAGCTTTTCCTAAAAAAGATTTCAATTCATTTAAAAATGGGTATCGCGGATTAAATTGGTAAATCAGAGTTTTCCCCTCTTTATGACTAACAATAACCCCACCTTTTTCTAACCTTTCTAAAGCTCTCTGAAAACTGTATAAAGGGATTTGAAATACTTTCATTAGCTGAGAAGGATAGCATTTTTCATTAACATAGATGTAAAATAAAACCTTTTCGATCACAGAATTTCCGAAGAGATATTCTAACATAAATCCACCAACTTTTTTGGTTATATTACCAAAATATTTGGTGGATTTCAACAACAAACACTCCGATATAATTAGAATCATGACAGATATAAGGAGCGTACCTTGCATTTAATGTGCATTGATGATTATCTAGCCGAAGCGAGAAGATAAATCTCTCGAATCAGGATGTTTATGAAATGAAAATCATCACTCTAGCTCTCTTCTTATCTCTATCTTTTCCTATAAATGCAGTGGAAAAATGGGTGAATTGTATAGGGAACCAAAGCTGTTATCCATACTCTTACTTTGAACCTCGTAATCTAGAAGAGTTATGTAGCCAAGTTAAATATCATGCTAAAGAAGGACGTCGCATTCGAGCGATTGGCAGCGGCTATTCAATAAGCGATATCGGATGCACAGATGGGTGTCTGTTTAACCTCAAACACCTAAATAAAATTCTCTCCGTGAACTTAAAAGATAAAACAGTTCGGGTAGAAGCTGGAGTGACACTAGAGGAATTCAATGACAAATTAGCTCAAAATAATCTAGCTCTTTCAAATCAAGCCGCAATTCAAGAAATCAGCTTGGGCGGCGCATTAAGTAGAGGTGTGCATGGCACTGGCCATACAGGCAGTTTATCTAGCTTTGTTAAAGAGTATGAATTAATCACATCTGATGGCTCTCTCCTTAACATTTCTCTTGAATCTGACCCTGAGGCTTTTTCAGCCATAAATGTCGGACTCGGTTCTTTAGGCATTATTTATGCTGTGACGCTACAGTGTGAGCCTCTATTCTATCTTCATAAAATTGACGAAAGCATAAACATAAATCAAATGGTCAAAGACTATACACAAATTCACGAGGCCAATGATTTTTCTCAATTCTTATGGAATCCAGAAACAGGGAAAGTAGTAATTAATCGATGGAACCGCTGTGATAAAGTCTCTTCGGCAAGCAATTTATCCGATGAGGGAATGGCTTCTTATAAAGCGTTAGCTTGGTACACGATTGATAAAAATGATAAGGACCTCTTTTCTGAAATCGCGATTCCAATAGCTGTTTTGCCTGAAGCTATAAAAGCCATTCAAGAGTTTATCAAAAAGCACCTTGCCTCTGGAGCGAAATTTGTAGACATCAATATTCGCTTAGTCGATCAAGATACGCATGCCTACCTAAGCCCTTCTTCCGATGGACCGGTTGCATGCCTCTCATTCTGTCTTTTCGAGGAGGATAAATATCTTGCTCTCTATCAAGAATTTGAAGAGATGATGAGCAGATATCGTGGCCGCCCACATTGGGGAAAACTCAACTTTCTAGATCATGAGAAAGCAGCCAAGCTCTATGGCAAAAACCTTCAAAAGTTTATGGAAGTAAAGCGGAGGCTAGATCCTCACGGGACATTCTCTAATAAATTTACCGATCGCATATTCTCCAAAACAGCTCATATTAATTAAATTTTATTTAAAAAAATTTTGCTATAATCTGGCGATAGACACCTATTTTCTTGGAGGAAACGTGTTACAGAAACCTTTACGTTTAGTATTTAGCTTTGCTGCTTCTTTCCTGTTTTTATCTCCTTTACAAGCTGAAATGTATGTAGACGACTATGACGATTTCTCTTGTTGTGAGCCTTGTCATACATGCCAAGATCGCTTTTGGCTAGAGGCAGACTATTTATATTGGGAAATCCAGAGCGCTCCGAAAGTGATTCCTTTAGTAGTTGAGCAATCGACTTCTGGCACGCCAGTAGATGTTGTGCTTGGAGGGAAAAAATATAAAGATAACTGGCATTCAGGCGCTAGGTTTGCTTTAGGATATTGGTTCGATGAATGCAGAAACTGGGGAGCTGAAGTCTCTTATTTTTTCTTAGGAAAAGAATCAAAGCACTCCAGTGTTGAATCCGATGCCAATGGCTCACCAGGCTTACGTGTCCCCTATTTTGATGTCACGACAGGCCAAGCGACCTCTTCCCCTATCGCACTTCCTGGAGTATTTAGAGGAGGAGCCGACCTTAAATTATCTAACGAGATGCAAGGAGCTGAATTAAACCTTGTAAAAGAGATTCCTTGTAGATGTTCGTCAAGCTTTCAATTGTTAGCTGGTTTTCTCTATTGGAATTTTGAGGATAATTTAACCTTTTTTGTTGACAGTCCTCTTGTCGT
>CAZZJE010000207.1:0-5346 GCA_964654295.1 uncultured bacterium
GAAAAGAGATGTCATAGATTCCATGATGTGTGGCGCCGTCAGGCCCAGAGATCCCAGCGCGGTCAACGGCGAAGACAACGGGAAGCTCTTGCAGGCAGACGTCATGAAATAGGTTGTCTAGGGCGCGTTGCAAGAAAGTGGCATAGATCGAAGCCACAACCTTCATTTTCTTGCCATAAGCGATTCCACCGCTATAGGTGATGGCATGCGACTCAGCAATTCCAACATCGATGCAGCGATCAGGAAACTTCTCATGCATTGCTGTTAAACAAGAACCCGTTGTCATGGCGGGAGTGACGACGACGAGGCTAGGATCCGTCTCCGCCATCTTGAGCATCTGCCTACCAAAGATAGCAGGAAATGTGGGCTTATTACTCTTATTCGGTAAGAATTTACCCGTGTCTAAGTTAAAAGGTTTCGCACCATGATAACAAGTTGGATCACGCATCGCCTCTGGCATCCCATGGCCCTTGTTGGTCATCACATGCACAATCACTGGCCAATTGGAATCCTTCAGCTCTTCTAGCACCTCCATCAGCTTTTTGATGTCATGCCCATCAATTGGGCCAATATAGGATAGACCAAACTCTTCAAAAAAAGCGGCTGGACTCACGAGGTTTTTCAGCGATTCCGTCACCTTTTGTCCATGCTTCGCTAAGAGGGAGCCGTAGCTTGGAATTTTGGAGACAAGAGCATTTAACTCTTGATAGATGCGATGAGAGGTCGGATTACTCAGCATGCGGCTTAAAATATTCGTGATAGCCCCTACATTTTTAGCAATCGACATGGCATTGTCATTAAGAATGACAATAAAGCGCTTTAGGTCCCTAGAGATATTATTCATCGCTTCCAAAGACATGCCGCAAGTTAAGGTGGCATCGCCAATAATGGGAATGACATACTCTTGTCGCTTTGTTAAATCGCGATTTTTTGCAACGCCCAGCGCTAGAGAGAGAGCTGTTCCTGCATGGCCTGCATGGAAATGATCATATTCAGATTCTTTGGGATGACTGAAGCCGCATAAGCCTTCAAACTGTCGAATGGTATGGAACTCATTTTGACGGCCTGTCAAGAGTTTATGAGTGTAAGTTTGATGGCTGACATCCCAGATAAACTTATCTTGCGGAGATTCAAACGTGCGGTGTAGTGCAATTGTCAGTTCGACAGATCCCAAGTTGGAAGCCAGATGCCCTCCATTGACAGACATGACTTCAATAATTCGATTGCGCGCTTCGCTAGCAAGCTGTTGAAGCTCAGCTAGGGTCAAATTTTTTAAGTCTTTGGGAGATTGAATAGTCGAAAGTAGAGGGTGACTCATTAGGCGCATCCTTAATGTTCAAATCATAAAAATACATGCTACCAAAGCATCAAAGCATAAGGCTTGGGCCGGACCTAATATCGCGTGGAAACAAATGTTGAGAGGGCTTAGGAGGTTGCGGTACGAGAAAAAGGCTGAGTGGTAGGCTTTTGGTCGGCGTCTAAGGTAAGTTCCCCATTGCGATTCTTAACAAGAATTTCAACTTTGCGTTCCGCGTCGCTCAAACGTTTTGTACAGATCTGGATTAAGCGATCTGCTTCTTCATAAAGCTTGAGTGATTCATCTAGAGTAATCGCTCCAGAGTTCATCTTCTCCAAAATTGCTTCTAAGCGGCTAAAAGCTGCTTCAAAAGAAATCTCTTCTGTTTCACATGACGACATCGGCTTTGCTCGCTATTTGTACAGAGACGTTTTCTACTACAGAGGTCGCTTCCCCATCAGCTAATAGCATACGTACTCTACATCCTTGCGCTAATTCGGATACGCTAGTTATAGCGCAATTCTCTTTTTCAGAAAAGAGAATCGTATAGCCTCTAGAAAGGAGGTGGCGGGGATTGAGTGCCGAAAGCATTTCATGACACTGACTCAATTGCACGGACCAGTGCCGATAGCGATGCCGCCAACTGTTATTCAATTTTTGCTGAAGCATCTCTGGATAAAAGCGCCCCTTTAAAAAATCGATCCGTCGTCTCCATTCGGAATGCAGCCGCTGCTTCTGATGAAAAAGTAGCGCGCGCGACTGCTCGATTCGTCCATTAGCCGTTGCATCGAGCTGCTGCTGAAGCTGGATAAGGCGCGCTCGCGCATGGGAAAGCTGTGTAGCTGGACGTAAAGCCTCCAGTCGCTTAGCTGCATGGTCCAGCCCAAGTTTTTTTCTAGATAAGAAGTTTTGAGCCGCCTCATCTATTTGGGTAACTGTCTCATCAAAGCGTTGCGACCAGAGATTTAATAGGGTGCGAGGCGACTGAATGGTGGGATGCCGTTTTAATCCCTCTAGGCGCATCTGATCATGGCGGATTAATAACTTTAAGGTCTGCAAAAGCCGTCGCTGCATCTGGCTTAGCCACTCCAGATGCTGCCGAAGCTCGGCTGTCACAATTTCAGCTGCAGCCGATGGCGTGGGTGCTCGCACATCGGCAACGAAGTCCGCTAAACAGGTGTCTGTCTCATGGCCAACGGCCGAAATGATCGGAATCTGGCTGCGAAAGATCGCTTCTACGACAATCTCTTCATTAAATGGCCAAAGATCTTCAAAGCTTCCCCCTCCGCGCCCTACAATTAAAACATCAGCTAAACGATAGCGGTTGAAATCATGGATCGCTTTGGCAATCTCAGCAGCAGCACCCTCCCCCTGCACTCTCACTGGATTTAAAATCAGACGAAATCCAGAAAAACGGCGTGTCAATACATTGAGAATATCCTGAATGACTGCGCCTGTAGGGCTAGTAACAACTCCAATAACTTTAGGATGAGAGGGCAGTGGTTTCTTGTGCTTGGCGTCAAACCATCCCATCTGTTCAAGCTTCGATTTCAACGCGTGAAGCTTCATCAAAAGCTCTCCAACACCTGCATAATGTAGCTCTTTGACGTTGAGCTGGTATCTGCCCATGGGAGGATAGACTTGCAGATTTGCAGAGACGACAACGCTATCTCCATCTCTTGGAATGCGGCTCAACCGCAAGGTCTCTTGACGAAACATGACAGCTGCGATCTGTGCATTGCTGTCTTTCAAAGAGAAATAGAAATGACCAGAGCTATGCATCTTGGCGTTGCTGACCTCTCCTTGCAGCCGCACAAGCGGAAACACTCCTTCTAATTGCTGGCGAATTGCTGCAGTTAGTTGGGTGACCGTTAAGGGCTGAGGAGAGGATTCCATGGCCGATGACCTACTCTGGCTCTTGAGAGGTAACAACTGGCTGCTGAGGTTTCATCCATGGAAAAAAGAGCACATCACGGATAGAGTGAGCATTTGCAAAAAGCATCACCATGCGATCGATTCCAATGCCAAAGCCGCCAGTTGGAGGCATCCCTTGGCAAATGGCTTCTACAAACTCTTCATCGAAAGGCGACGCTTCATCATCTCCCGCGTCACGTCTAGCCGCTTGATCTTCTAAAAGCTCTCTCTGTAGATTTGGATCATTTAGTTCGCTATAAGCGTTGCAGATCTCTCCGCATAAAATAAAGCTTTCAAACCGCTCCACTAAACGCTCATCTCGCTCTCTAGGTGAACGATGTGGCTTACAGAGAGGGGTTGTCTCAATAGGATGATCAATAATATGATGGGGTTGGATAAGATGCGGTTCAGCATAGACTTCAAAAAGGGCTGCAATCAATAAACCACGCGACAGCTTTGCCACCTCTTCTGCTGGACAATGGCCGCTGCTAAGTAACTTATCACGCATCTCCTGGTCACTCATGGCATCGACATCCAATCCGCCGTATTGGTGCACAGCCTCTTTCATCGTCAGTCGCTTCCAAGGAGCTTTTAAATTGATCTCTAATGGCTCTGCTGTTGTAGGATGATGCGCTGGAATGGTCGTTCCACCTGTCAAAGCGAGAGCGGCACGCTCGAAAAGCTCTTCGACAAATCGCATGACATCGTGATAATCCCAATAGGCTGCATAGGCCTCTAGCAGAGTAAACTCAGGATTATGGTTGCGGTCAATCCCTTCGTTACGGAAGACCTTACCGATTTCATAGACCCGCTGGATACCTCCCACAATTAACTTCTTTAAGGGAATTTCCAAGGAGATACGCATAAACATTTCTTGATCCAACGCATGCAGAAGAGTTGTGAATGGACGCGCTTCTGCGCCGCCATAAATACTCTGCAGGACAGGTGTCTCCACCTCCATAAAATGAGCGGCTTCAAACGTGTTGCGAATGATTTGCAGAAGACGGCTGCGTAGAGCAAACGTTTGGTGTACTTCTGGATTGGAAATTAGATCAAGCCAGCGTTTGCGGTAGCGAAGCTCTTTATCAGCTAAGCCTGCATGCTTGTCAGCTAAAGGCAGTAGGGCTTTGGATAGCAGCTTGACATGTTTCGCATAGATCGTTAGCTCGCCTACCTGAGTGCGAAAGAGATGTCCTTCGACTCCAATGATATCGCCAAGGTCAAGCTTTTTTTCAATAAACTTATAGGGGGAGAGGCCGCCCTCTTGCGGTGTGTAGCCATCCAGCTCTGTCAAATCGCGGTTAAACATGATTTGAACGCGATTTGATCCTTCTTGAATTTGTGCAAAAGCATTTTTACCCATCGAGCGAAATAGTACGAGACGTCCTGCTACTCGAACAGAAGGTGTTTCACCAGCCGCTGCTTCTTCGCTATGGCTAAGAGGTTTACCATGAAATTGTCTATGCAGATCGACAATCGTATAGGTGGGATCGTAATGGTGTGGGTAGGGCTCTAGGCCGGCTGCACGGATCTCTTCCAATTTGCGGCTGCGGTTTATATACTCTTCTTGGGTGTGATACTCAGGGATAGAATGCATCTGATCGTTCTCTTATAGGTCAGGGATTATTCAATGGAGCCTGTTGCTTTTCAAGCACGGCTGGGGCAGGAGCTGGACGAGTGCGGGCAATTTCTAAACGGCCATAAGCATAAGCGGTTGTAAGCACAATTAGAATGCCGTAAATAGCCCAGTTGAAAATGAAAAACTTGGTCTCTCCAGTCGAACGAATAAAATTACGGAGCCATCCAAACATCGCACTCTCCCTCTGCTTGAAACAATTAGGGTTCAACTCTTCGTGATTATAAAAGGATTGCTGTTTTTGGAACAGGAGGATTGCGATACCCTCAATCCCTTGCCCCAACTCCCTCCTCGTGCCCGTGCCCGAATAAAATAATCAAAAAAAATCCGAACTACCTTGCTATCCCTCCCTCTCCTACCCCTCCCCACCTCGTGCCCGTGCCCGTGCCCGAATAAAATAATCAAAAAAAATCCGAACTACTTTGCTATCCCTCCCCCTCCTACCCCTCCCCACCTCGTGCCCGTGCCCGTGTGCGTGCCCGTGCCCGAATAAAATAAT
>CAZZJE010000208.1:0-2809 GCA_964654295.1 uncultured bacterium
AAACCTTAGAATGAGTCGTGCAATATAGTTTTTTACTACCGACTGAACGCTCACTTATTTATAAATACTTTTAGAGCTCTTTAATTTTAAGACTCTAATCTTCTTTTTGATAACCCTTGGATGAATGTGACTAAGTTTTGGCCTTCGTGTTTAAAAGTCATTTTTCCGGTTTGATAAAGTAAAACTGCCATTCCTCGGTGTGTCACCCCTTTTGTTATGAGAGAATCTTTGTCAACAATAGTTAAACCTAGGTTATTAATGATATCATCTAGATAAGCATTTTTTAAATAGCCTTTATTACCACAGGTGTTACATATCTGCTCATATTCTTTTTGTTCCTCAGGCATATGAGGGAGCATAAATTCCCGGACTGCACTTTGCAGGAAGTTATTTACTTGACTTCCAAAGTGTCGGCAGATCTCTTTTTCATGCTTATTTCCCTCAATCTTTTCAAGGCGTGTATTTATTAGTTCTTTGCACTCTCGGATAAAGCCAAAGAGATCAAAAGTTTGGAAGAAAAGTGGCGGAATGTCTATACCAGACACCCCACCACCAAAATTACTATACTCATCTTCATACATGGCTGATGCCGAGCCTGGAACAGAGATATTGTGATTTGCTAGCGATTTTAAATAACGCATGCGCACGTGAGCTGTATTTTTTCCATTTCCTTGAGCAACCATTTTTTCGACAGCTTCCTGCTTTTGCTGGTCAATTTGCAGTTGCAGCCATTGGTCTAGAGCGGCACTTGCTTCGTTGATAAGCGGGCGGCAAAAAAGGCTATAGTAATTATAGACTTCATCTTTCCATCGCCCACCGCAATGGTTTCCACCGACGCCTAAATTAATCAGCACATCAGAGAGCATTGCCTGATGTTCTGGCTGTTCTAAGGCACGGATGAGATGGGTCAAGCGCGCTTCTAAATCGTCAAAATATTTTTGACGTTCAACTTTGTCTTTTGGAATCCCGTAGTAAGTAAAATCTTCACCTTTATGATATTTTTCAATAGTTGTGACAATCTTTTCAATTCCAGAAAGAATGGACTCCTGAGAGATGCTTCCTCCATCATTCGCTGTATTGAGGTCATGACCCGAAAAGTCAATGCGTTGTTTGAGGGTATTTAATGTGCTAGCAGAAACATCAGGAAGTTTTTCAATTTTTACTTCTTCACTGAATGGGCTCATCTCTTTTAATGCGTCTAAGGATAGCCGAAATTCTTTTATAATAGGTACAATCTCATGCAAATCTTCAATTGTCTTGCTTATATCCTTTTTGTAAGAGCAGGTTGTGTAGAGATAATTAGTGTGGTAGTCAGTAAAAACAAAACATTGTCGTTCAATATCCCATGTAACTTTTATTTCTGAGTTTTTAATTTTAATTACATTGGTTTTGTTGGTGATTTTTTCTAGTTTTTCGATGTTGCTTATAAGTGTCGATCTTAACTTTTTTATCTTGTCGTATGATTCTTGACTTAATCCATCGACATAGATTTCAGTGTTTAAAAATTGATTTTCAGGCGGCTTAAAGCTCAATTTCTTATTATTAAGCGAATAACTAAAGCCTTGAGAGAGCACCTGCTTTGTAAATGTATCCTTTAGGAACTTTTGGATTTTAGAGGATATTTCTCGTTTACGATTAATGAGTTCTTTAAACTGTGTGATCACTTCCTGGGGGCTCTTCATCTCGTCAATTAAAAAGTTTTCCGTCTCTTTTCTATTTTTTTCAAAGTTAAGAAAAGTAATCGTTACCGTTTGATCATTAATGGACGGAGATTTCTCTGGTATGTGCGTGTTGTCAAGAACATTGTCGTAAGACCGATTACAGATTAAATGGGTGACTTCTCGATCTATTAAGCTAAATAGATGGTCTCGGCGTTTCTGCTTGTAAAGTTCGTATTCCTCTGGAAGAGACTGTAAATCATGAAGAACTATGCGTTGCGGTTTAGATAATTTGGTGTAAGCATGGTTTGGATCAATAGGAGGAAAGTAGACGAGAGTTCTACCAGACGAGTCTTTAGTGAGTAAAAAGGGGACGTTTGAGTGTGGGTGTTCTTTGCTGACACCGAAATGCTGGTTGGTTACTCCCATTCTCGCTGCAGAACTTGGCAAAATCAGGTAAGGAAATTCATCTTGAATCGCTTGCCACTGCTTCTTTTCCAATCGACTTTCTTTGAGTTTATTAGTGACAAGAGCAGCTGCAACTCCATCTACACGGCTAATAACAAGTCTCATTTCGCTAAGCTTCTCACTTACCTTTTTTAAGGCCCTTGTCTCTTTTCTACCGCGGATCAATGCACGAATCCATCCTATTAATCCTTTTGTGCGAGAGCGAATAACCTGAATGCGTTTAGATAGACGAGCGTCAAGATTAATTAATTCAGAAGTTTCAAGCGGCTGACCTGTGCTGATCATAGTTTTTAACTCGTGAATCGCTTGGTCCAAAGCTTCAGCCTGTTTTGCAGATTCCCCTTTAAAGCATCGACAGCAACCTGCTCTTTTCTCTTTTACAGCTTGAAAGGTCTTGTCATCTTTATTGTAATCGAGACGATAGCCGGTTTGGAGAGAGCGAAGTAGAATAGCATTATTCATTGATGAGACCAAATTAAGTAAAATTTTAAAGGCTGTAGTATTCCATTGAAATGTTAATGTTTTATTAATTTTTTTTAATTTTTGGTTAAGAAAGAGAAATAGAAAAATGATTGGTATCTAGCTGCTTGTTTTCATCTCATTGATCACGTATATTTTTTCTGAATTCAGTTGAGCGACTTGAAGGAGCATGCAAGCATTGAAAGTTCTTTACGCTGGCATCT
>CAZZJE010000208.1:2819-5329 GCA_964654295.1 uncultured bacterium
CTATCTCTTAGGATTTTTGGCAGGGCTCCCAAAATGGGGATTTGATCTTTGCCTTCATAAAAAATATAGACACTCTCTTTTGCAGCGTTTTGGCAAAGGAATCCCAGCTCTACACAAGCGGCAGAGACCTCTTGTCTGGCTCCACGCGGTCTCCATGGGCGAGACGCGTGCCATTGCCCCCCTAGCCAAAAAAATTCAAGCGCTGCCACAAAAGCCTCTTTTAGTTATCTCTTCTATCACAGAGACCGGACATGCAGAAGCCAAGCGTTCCATCCCAGATGCCGATGCCTGGATCTTTATGCCCTTTGATTTTTATCCAATTATTCATAAAGTCGTTCAGCGTTTAAAACCCGATCTTGTCATTGTCAGCGAAACCGATCTCTGGTTCCAATTTCTCTCCTCCTGCCGACAGCAGGGAGCGGCCATCGCTCTGGTGAATGCAAAACTCTCTAGCCGATCATGCGGTCGTTGGAAAAAGGCCTCATTTCTTTCAAAGCCACTTTTTGCACAAATCGATCACTATTGTGTGCAAGATCTCCAGCATGCCGAACGCTTTCAAAGCTTAGGGATTCCTGTTGAACGCTTAACAGTGACAGGGAATATGAAACTCGATGGCTTAGCCGAGCCTTTAAAAGCTTCTGAACTCCTAAGCTGGCGAAAACAATTAAATGTCAAAGATAATGCCGAAATTTTAGTTGCTGGCTCGACACATGATCCAGAAGAGAAAATTCTTTCTGAGGCATGGGCTCAAGTTCGGTTGAAAAATCGAAATTTAAAACTCGTGATAGTTCCAAGGCATCCTGAGCGCTTCGAATCGGTTTATCAGCAACTTTTAGACCTGCCTGTGAAAGTAAGGCGCTATAGCCAGCTTTTGCCAGGTGAAGAGTGGGATCTATTAGTAGTCGATGCGATGGGATTGCTTCAGCGCTTTTATCAGATTGCTACGCTTGCTTTTGTAGGAGGCAGCTATCAGCCCAAGGTTGGAGGTCATAGCTTGATAGAGCCTTGTCAATATGGAATTCCAGTTCTCTATGGTCCCTATACATATACACAAATTAATTTACGTGAAGCGATTGAAAGCTATGGCGCTGGGATTTGTGTCAAAGAGGAGCAATTGGCGAGTGAAATAGAGCTGCTCTTAGCGGATCCCAATAGGTGCTTTCAATACGGCACTGCCGGCCAAAAGCTCATTAGAGAGTCACAAGGAGCTACAGAAAAGACCTTCCAAGAGATTCTTAAACTTATCGATGGCAGGTCCGCATGGCAGAACAATCCGTTCTTTTAGAGCATTCTCTTGTCTTTCTGATCGCTAGCACGGCTGCGCTCATTTCGCATCGAGTTGCGAGCTATTTTGGATTTTGGAAAGAGGAGGGGCTTTATGAAAAGCGTCCTCGCGGCACCTATTTTATCTTTCTTTTTCTGCTTGGATTTTTAATTTTTTTAGGATTACAGCTTGTTTTAATTGCTATAGCGACCCTTTTTCAGATTTCAAGAAACTCGACCCCTTGGTTTAATGCCCTCACAATTTTTATTTCATCAACGGGCGTTTGGCTCTTTTCTATCAGCTTGCCACACTCTGTCAAACATCATTTATGGGGAAATCGCCCCTTGAGAAACTTTCTAATAGGGATGCTCTGCTGGACGCTTGCCTATCCAGCCGTTTTGGCTGTTGGACAGCTGGTTGGCATGCTCACTTGGCTGGTTGAACCTTTCCCGACACCCGAACAGGTAGCGGTCCGACAGGTACGCCAGGCTCAATCTAATCCCTTGTTATTGGCCGTTTATCTTCCATTAATTGCCTTTATCGTCCCTCTCGCCGAAGAAATCCTCTTTCGAGGATTGTTGCAATCTTGGCTCCGCTCATTCCTCTCCTTTCGCCCTGCCGTTGTTGTGACCTCCTTAATTTTTGCTCTCTGCCATTTTGCCGATAGTCAAGCGGCTGCCAACTGGGAATTGTTAGTCAGTCTTTTTGTTCTTTCTCTCTATTTAGGATATCTTTATGAACGTCAAAAATCGCTCTGGGCCTCGATCGGATTACATGCTCTATTCAACGCAATTAGCCTGTTTTTTATTATTTTTGTTGAATAATTGTAAAAATAAGATGAAGAATATTCATTGATTATTTATATTAATTTGCGATCTAAGTTTTATAAACCCAAGTTAGAGGTTCAATATGGTTCAATGTTCAACTTTAGGAAACGCCAAAAAGCTTTTTAACGCGCCGATAGTAGAAATTAACAACCGAAAAGCTTACCTTACTACCATCGACGCGTCTGTTTCTCCAAAAAAGTTTTGCTCAATGCCTTGGAGGCGTGCTTGTATCATACATGCAGCAATTATTATGCCTGCTGTAGCATTTCTTGAAATTGGTATGGCAGGTGTCGATACTTTAGAAAGTCTGGCAAAAGTAATCTACCAATTCTGTCGTCTAATTTGCGCTCGTCCTGGCGCTTGGAAAGCTCTAAAAGATTATGCTTGGAAGACTCTCGACTCCATAGGCTGCATGTTCG
>CAZZJE010000209.1:0-5323 GCA_964654295.1 uncultured bacterium
CTAAATAAGATGACAGTTTTACTCAATGAGGAGTTTGCTCCCTCAGCAAGCTGCCACGGCTCTCTTGTTGAAGTCTTTGGCGTCGGTGTTTTAATTCAGGGCGATTCTTCTGTTGGTAAAAGCGAAGCCTCTTTAGGTCTGGTCGAAAGGGGACATCGCTTAGTCTCCGATGATATTGTAAAGGTAAAGCGTCGGGAAGCTGGCTACCTCGAGGGATCAGGAGCAGAATTGACTCGCTACCATATGGAAATTCGTGGCATTGGAATCATCAATGTGTCGCATCTTTATGGAGCTGTTTGTGTTCGAGAAAATAAGAGCATTGACATTGTCGTTAAACTGGAAGCTTGGAACGATCAGCATTTTTATGATCGAGTTGGCCTAGACGAGCGTTACTGCTATATTTTGGATGTCAAGCTGCCCTATTTAGTTTTGCCTGTTAAACCAGGTCGAGATGTTGTGTTATTGCTTGAAACGATTGCTCTAAATCATCGTTTAAAAGGGATGGGATATCACTCTGCTCAAGAGTTTAGCAATCGTTTATTGGAAGTGACGTCAGGTTTAAGTCGGCACGCCCTGCCTAATGCCTATAAGATCTATCAAAGTTAAGAGGTCAGCGTGAAAAAGCTTATGGCTAAAGTGAGAGTTAAAAATCCAATGGGTCTGCACACTCGTCCAGCAACCTCAATCGTTAAGATGCTTAGTCGTTGCCAAAGTAATGTGGCGTTTACCTATAAAAAAGAGACGATTAATGCCAAAAGCATTTTAGGGATTTTGATGTTAGCCGTCAGGCGCAATGGCTTAGTAACGGTCACAGTGGAAGGAGAAGATGCTGAAGAGACTCTTCAGATGCTTGTTTCCGCTTTCGAGAATCAGTTTGAAGAGTAAGATTATGCCAGTCAAAATGGAGGCGGAGTACCGTTTAAAAGGTTCTCCCATATGCCGTGGAATTGCTATTGGACGTCCTTTCTTCTTTAGTATTTGCGAAGAGTGTGAGCAAGAGCGCTCGATTAATAAGGAGGAGGTTGCGTCGGAAATTGAGCGATTTCGCCAGGCAATACGACAGAGTCTTAATGACATTGGGCAGTTGCAAGCTCAAATGGCTGCCGACCATCTTTCCGAAGGGGCTGCTATCTTAGACGCGCACTTGCAAATCATGCAGGATCCTCATATCCATCAGCGTATTGAAAAATGCATTAAAGAGACATTGATGGCTGCTCATATGGCAGTTAAACATGTCATGATGGAGTATCAGCAGCGGCTTGATCGTCTTAAAGACCCTATTTTTAGCCAGCGTTCTAATGATCTACGTGAAATTTCCAGGCGTATTATCAGCTACCTTAAAGCTGCTATCCGTCCTTCGCTGGCGAAGATTCCTGCACAATCGATTGTATTTGCAGAAGATCTATCCGCTCCCGATGTTGCTGAAGCGGTGAGCTCTGCAACCCAAGGCTTTGTCACCTACGCGGGAGGAACAACGACTCATGCAGCCATTGTCGCTCGAGCAAAAGGAATTCCCTATGTTGGCAATATCAGCGTTGAACGTGGGGTTCTAAATAGAGATAGCTTAGTCATCGTAGATGGACGCAGCGGCGAAGTGATCTTTAATCCTTCCAATCAAACTCTCCACTATTATCAATCCATTCAAGATACTCTTTATCACCATTTCCAGAAATTGGAAACAAATGCCTATCTTATTTCAGAAACCTTTGACGGCCTGCCTGTACGCCTGTGTGCTAACGTTGAGTCGGGTGGTGAAGTTGAAATGCTCCATCGTTATGGAGGCAATGGAGTTGGGCTCTGCCGAACAGAAAACCTCTTCATTTTACAAGATAGTTTTCCCTCAGAAGAGGATCAATTCATCATCTATCGCTCAATTGTAGAGCAGATGCGCGGCCTTCCTATTTCAATGCGGGTTTTTGATATTGGTGGAGATAAGTTCTTTTTTAATAGACAGGCTGATCAAGAGATCAATCCCTTTCTTGGGTGTCGTGGAATCCGCCTTCTTCTTCGTGAAAGAGAGGTCTTCAAAACTCAAGTTAGAGCAATACTAAGAGCTAGCCTCTATGGCGATGTCTCTATCTTGTTGCCGATGGTTTCAGAACTTTCGGAGCTTATCGAAACAAAGCAACTTATCCACGAGGCGCTCGTCTCGTTACAGAATGAGGGTGTAGGAGTGCACTCTCTCCCTATTGGATGTATGATAGAGGTTCCCTCAGCTGCACTGATTGCTGATCTGTTGGCAAGGGAGTGTGATTTTTTCTCGATCGGAACAAACGATTTAGTCCAATACTCTCTAGCTGTCGACCGCTGCAGCCACACGATTAATAAAATGTATGCTCCTACTCATCCTGGGGCTTTACGATTAATTAAATTGGTTGTTGATGAAGCCACCCGTCACCATGTCGGTGTTTCCCTATGCGGTGAAATAGCAGCCGATCCGCGCTTTACCCAGCTCTTGCTTGGATTAGGAATTAGGGAGCTCTCCATGGCCCCTCGCCATCTACCTGCTATCAAAAACGCCATACGCAATATCAGTATTGTGTCAGCTCATATGATGGCTAAAAAGGTTCTAATGATGACCTCCTCCTATGAAATTTTGCAATTTCTCATGCAAGAGTATCAAAGGAATGTGCCAGAGGATTGTTATTACAATTGTTAATTGAATGTAAAGTGGCCAATATTTCTTGCTGATCTGGTTATTATTTAATATAATGAGGTTATAAATAAAGTTGTCGAATGTGAGGATTGGTAAGATTATAAAGAGGTGAAAGCACGACATTAGTGTCGATGTCTATTGTTGAGCAGAGAATCAGGAATTATAATCCCATCCATTTGAGGATTTTCAATTGATTCTAATCCTTCTCTACAAACTAGGTTCTAATGGACTTAAGGCAGCTTTCCCTTCGAAATCTACCAATCCTTTATTATTTCATTCATGTTAACAAGGAGCTTAACTATGCGGCTACTACATTTAGGAATCGCTAGTTTAGGTGCTGTTATACCTTTACTATTTTTCAACCCATTAAATGCAAATGAAGGATCTATAAGCCAAGTTGGGTCTCAAAATCATGTCATCGCTAAACAGGGAGGCGGCGGCGGTGGCGGCGGTCATCATGGGGGTGGCGGCGGTCATCATGGTGGGGGTAACTGGCACCATGGCGGAAATTGGCATCACGGTGACAATTGGCATCATGGTCATTGGAATAACCGCTGGAATAATGATTGGTGGTACTATCCCAACTACTACTACCCATCTTCCTATTATTATGAAGATTCCTATTACTATCCATCCGAATACTCATACCCCTATTATCCTTACTATAAAGGCTATGGAGGTAATTGGTGGCATGGTAATAAATGGCACCATGGAAACCATTGGAATCATCATGGTGGTGGCGGTGGTGGTCACCATGGCGGTGGCGGTGGTGGCGGTGGTCATCATGGCGGTGGTGGCGGAGGACACCATAAGTAATGAGATTTGCCTATTAGGTAAATCAGTTAGGCTCCTTAGAGCAGAAAAGGCGACCTCAATGAGGCCGCCTTTCTTTTAATTGAAGCGGAAAAAGGCGTAGCTACAGCCGATTTCAAAGATGATAAAGGCAATCAAGAGCAGAAGAACTGGGCGTCCTCCAAAAAAACGATAGTCACCCTGCCGATTTTGGTAGTAGCGTCCCGACCAGACCATTAAAATAGGCAGCAATCCCAAAAGCAGCGCGCATCCATATCCACCCGCTAATTCCAATGCCTTGATAAAAATATTGGGATAAGAGAGGGCAATAATTAGAGGGGGAATAAAAACAAGCAGGCAGATCCACCACTTGTTTGCTCCCGTTTTAATCACTCTTAATCCATCCGCTAAAAAATCACGCATTCCCAAAGTTACACCTAAGTAAGAGGTGATGACTGCAAAAAAGGCAAAACCCTCCCCGACAGCATAAACCCAGGGAATATTGAGCATACGTTTTAGTGGCTGAACGGCATCCTCTCCTGCAGCAAGACTTGTCTCTAACCCCTCAACCGGAATAATCCCTAAGATCAAAATTTGCCAAAGGGCATAAGCTAAAAAGGGTAAAAAACTGCCGATGATAATCGCTTTACGCAATGCTGGCGCCTGGTAGTGCATATAGCGACTCAAAGTAGGGATTGTGCCCTGGTAGGCAAAAGAGGTGAATGCGATCGGCAATCCAATTAATGAACGTGACCATTCGACATGACTCCATAAGGAGGGAGAGAGATGAGGAACACCAATGATAATAAAGGTCACGTAGCAAACGGCTAGTCCAATCATCAAATAGAGGTTAATTCCTCCAATTAGGCGCGTACCTACATAGACCATCGGTGCTGTAACTGCAACAAATAAAAGCGTGCTCACCACGTAGGAGCATTCAGGTCCAATCAGGCGGCAAAAAAAGTTGCCTGACCAGGTCATATACGCAATCGTGAGACTGTAAAAAAGAAAAAGATAAAGAATCCAAGCCGCTACTTTTCCAAAAGTTCCCAAGGTACGCTCAGCCATTGTGACAATATTAGCATCATCTTTGGTCCAGAGCGAAATTTCTAAAAAAATTAAACCTGTGGCTGCCATAAATAGCCAACAGAGAACAAAAATGAGGAGTGAGGGAATTAATCCTCCCAATCCTGTGGCGATAGGAAGAGCGAGCATTCCTCCACCAATAGAGGTGCCCGCAACTAGCATTGCCCCCTTCACAACAGATCCCTTATGCATTCTAGGTGTACACTTTCATTTAATGGTTTGGTAGTTGATCCTAACTAAGTTACGAAAATCGAACAATTTAACAGGTGGATTTATATTCTTTCAATAAGTCCTTTAAAAAATCTGAAATAATATCAGCAAAAAAATTATTGAACAGTTATGATGAATTAGAGCCACTATGATATTATTGAGTCAAAATCGAATCTTTTTTCTGCCACCCTCTTAGGAAAGGAGTTGGAGTGAGCGACGAAATTCCTTTTTCAGCTGCTGCATCCGATAGCGCGAAACGGACAGAAAAAGCAAGACCGACCAATACGGAGTTGACCCACAACAGTCCCGTCGGTGAAGAGAGATTTAAGATCCCTGAAGATCGAATCGAAATCTCCTATTCATCGGAGCAAATTCATGCGCAAGAATATCTCTCCGCCTATAAAATGACTCTTAGCGATACTAATAAAGCTATTCCACCCGAACTCATGCACTACTTAGAGTCGATCCAAATGAATGAGCAGATTCGTCAAAGCAATCAAGTCACTCCACCAGGAGGTTTAAAAGGGGATAATTATCCTGCTTAGTAATTAATCTGTTTTAAACAGGTTAAATATGTTA
>CAZZJE010000210.1:0-5316 GCA_964654295.1 uncultured bacterium
TACATTGGGCCTCATAAGACAACAATTTTGCAATTACCTCTAAAGCCTACGCTACTCCAAATAGGTTTAACGTTTGCTGCGAAGAGGAGATTCCACAAAAGATAGAGTATAAGAGCCAGCCAACTTGGTTGGCTGAACTTTGGTGCCGTCGAAGGTGGATCCAAAGCATGGATGCGTGCAATGGTAAAAGCCTGCTCTCCTGCTTCAGCAGAAGACTCTTGCCCTGTCCACTCAGCAACCAAGTAGCGTTCCCAAGCTTTTTTCAGTTGGTTTTGCTGCTCTAAAATAGACGGAGAGAGAGGTTCGGATAAATAGTTGGAGATCAAGTAGGTTTCAGAGGGAAAAAGGAGCTCTTCAGCTGTGGGTTGGAAAGGCTCTCCTCTAACCCGTCCATCAATTCCATAGCAGATGACCAGACAGGGTAATAGCCAAGCGGCTGCAGTGGCTCCTTCCCAGCGAAGCAGGATAAAGAGTGGGATCAGGATAGAGAAGATCAGCCAGGCGATCTCAAAGGGAGGCAGCTGCCATAGCAGGCGTTCAACTGCATCGGCTGTCTTTGAAAGAAAGCTGCGTTCGCTAGCCGTTTGCAAGGCCTGGTAACGCTCCTTTAAAAACAGCTGCTCCGTTGCAGGAAGGGCAAGAAAGCGTTCATAGTTGCGCTGAAGTTTGCCCTCGGCAGATGCTGTTCCCATGGCTGTCTGATAGAGCAGACGTTGCGATTCGACTGTCGCATAAAATCCGGTAAAGGGATAACAGAGATGCCAAAGAAGCATGCTGAACCCAATGCAAAGCTGGGCAATCGTCCACACTCGCTGCTTAGTTGTTAATGGCGGCTCCATAGTCTCTTTTTTAAAGTCGGTTTTGGGGCGTTGAAAAACATCTTAAAAAGGAGACAAATTTTTTACTACCTCTCTATTTTTTAGACTTAGAACTTTGCGCACAAAGATTCATGGCGACGACTAAATTGCCTATTGTTGTAAGCAGCTTCTGATTCGATATTACCCACTTTTTATCATTATAGCGTAAGAGATCCTCATACAATTTTGAGATGTGATTTAGCCATTGGTTCAATACATCGACATCTTTCAAAGAGGCTGTATCTTTTGCTTCAATCTCATTTTTGTTTAGCAAGTGGTTCACAAAAGACATAGAAGGCGGCTGGCTCAAGTCGGGGGAAATCTCAAACAAAACAAGATCTTGGGTACAAATCACAGGTAAAATGATCGCAAAGATGTCTAAGGCTGTCTGGCGATGATCCAAGAAAAATTTATGATCAAAAGAGCTAAGGAAATCGGTATAAAACTGCTTCACAAGCGGAGTGATTCGTTTTAGTTTGGCAGTATCTTCAATTAAAATTGGCGTGTCTAATGTGTCGTACAGATCTCGTAAGAGAAGGGCTGTCTTCTTGAGAATCTCTAAGTAAGCGGCCACATGTTCTTTGGAAACTTTGCCTTTGGTACCAAAAACAAGCGACCATGTGACACGACTAGCCTCTAAATCAATGCAGAGCCCTAGCATTTTAAAAATTCCGTCGTTTGCTAGTTGGCTTAAGGAGATGTCCTTAAAAGAGTGGCAAATTTCTTCATAGACCCCTAAACACTCTTCCGGATGTGAGGAGAATATCCATGCAATATGATCAGATAGCATGTTAGTGGCTTTAATCGCATTTTTCTTTTTTTCACTGCATCGGTCAGATGCCTTAAGAAGAGCTCTAATGCCTAATAGATGTGCTGATACTTGACTCAAACTTAATTCAATGGCTGAATCTGTAGCCATCTCATTGGGGCTTACACATCTCTTTTTTAAGGGAGTATAAGCCTCTACCAAATCATCAAGATCATCGTCATCTGCTTTTTCAGGAAATTGCTTTTCAATCCATAAGTGGATACTATCTTCGAGCAAAGTAAGTTTTCTAAGCTTTATTTCTTTAAACTTTCCAAACTCCTTAAGAAGCGAAAGCAGCCTAGCGCGGCATCGGCTTGCGTAAGATTCTCCCTCTTTCGGATTGGATTGATGAGATAGCATGAAAGTTAATACAAATCGTGTTCTTTCTAGTAGGAAGAAGCTGGTCGTTTCATCGGTGCTTTTATTCGCATAAGAAAGAAGGAGATAAAAAAGATCACTGAAAATTTGTTCTCGTTCAATCGAATAGTGGGTCTCCTCATTTAACGCTTGGGAGGATTGGATGCATGCTGGAGCGTTTAAATTTAAAGCCAATGTCAAAAGAGAGGTTAGCTGTTGATAAGAGTCTAAAGTATTTAATTCGACCACACGATCGCAGCACATTTTTATCACAGAGAAAACCACACTTTCGGGCATAGCTGGAAGATCAGCCGAAGGGGAGAAGTAGTTCTTTATATGTGACATTTGTAAAAACAGTTCATCTCGAACCTCTATTGAATTATTTTCTAGATAAATTCCATTTAAGAACTGGATTTTTTGATAGGCTGCTAGAAAATAGGCCCTGCGATGCTCGGGGTACTCTTTGACCCATGTTGAGATAAAGGCAGTTTTGTATAAGCTGTCGACTCGATTAGAAAACTGAACAGCTTTTTTTAACGCGACAGTCTCTTCCACCGCTTTAGGCAGCAATTGGATTAAAGCATTGCGCTCCTCTTGAATAGAAGTGCTCTGTTGTAAGGAGTCAATTAAGTTGTCCCATAGATTGGACAGAGGCTCCACACAGCCATGTTTCGCTAAAACATAGAGATAATTGCAGCACCCATCCAGAGAACGAATTTGGCGAATGGATTCTGAAGCGGAAAGAAGAGCGATCTGTTCTGCAGAGAGCTTTTTCTTGCGTTCTATAAGCGAATTTAAAATTGTAATGAGTTGACCGTGAAGCCGCTTGTGGAAAGCGGTTAAATCAGGCGAGTTGAGCAGCGTTAAGATAGGCTTAATTCGATGGTCAAGGGGTGTTGAACAGTTAGGGCTTAAAAGCAGCTCTACGATCACAACATTTAGCTCTGTAAATACCTCTTTTGACCATCTCTTTTTTACCTCATGATGAGCGCGCTGATAGATCCTCATTAAATCTGAAAGAGAGGTTCTATTCTTGTTGGCTTGGCTTTCAATATTGTTTGCAATCGCTTTGAATAGCGTGAAAAAGAATGAGGAACTATTTTCTAAAGGAACCCCCAGGAGATACGCGAGCATTTCAGGGTGCTCTAAATAATTGATTGCTCGATTTGGTTGTGCCGCAAGTAGAGTAAGTAATTGCTCCTGCATCTTGCTCAATAATTTTGGTTTTAAAGCCGCTAACTTGTGATTTTGTTGCTGATAAAATTGAAGTATTTTTTCATTCACTTCAGGCTGTTGAGCTTCTGAACAGATTTTGATAAGCTCAGGCCATACAGAGGCTGTCATTTGGCTATGCTCTGCAGCAAAGCTTAATGCCTTTTCATAATGTTCCAACCGCTTCTTTTTATTAATACTCAGGGACGGTTTAGATAAATAAAATTTTCTTAAAAATGTTTGGCAAACTTTTTTATAGAGCTTTGGATCAATCGACTTAGGAGGGTTTTCAATAAAGTTTAAAAGCGTTTCTTTGCAGTTGTTTTTAAACAGAGCAAGTACAATCTGATTTAAAAAGTAACGCTTCATTGCATCAGAAGCCTCTTCTTGCCAAAGTGAAGAGTTCCATAAGTCAAGGGCTACAGGGGCTTGCTCTCTAATTGCATGCTGCATGCAATAGGTGAAAGCACGTGTCAGATTCCATGTCGCATCCAGAAATTTTTGGTGGATCTGAATAAATAGAGGTGCCATCTGCTGGGGATAGAGAGGAAAATAGCACATGCATAGCTGTCTGAGCCGCTTTTGCTGAACCCAAGGCAAATTGAGATGTTCTCCCAGCAACAATTCCATCTCTTCTATCAGACGTTTTTGATGAATTTGTCGATTATGCGGCGAGAGGAAATCAATTGCGTTGTCCCGAATGATTGCCAAGCGACACCAGGTTCCAGGCGAAGATTTAGCTAATGCTTTTCCTGGAAAGAGCTGTAAAAAAGCCAAGGTCAACTTTTCTCTCTTCTTCTGCAACAGGAGAGGAAGATTCTTAAATAAGCGAAGAAAGGGGAGGTAGAGGCAATGTCCTTCTGGTAAGGGCGACAACTGCTGATTCATGGAGAGCAAATGGAGGAACTCCTCAAATGCACTGCTATCGAACATCACCCATTCAGCTGGATTAAAGCTGTTAGCTAAGCGAATAATCGACTCATCTAACAACGCCTCTAATGGGGAGTAAGTCGATTGCAAAGAGAAAGAGGAGCGGCTTAATCGCATAGCAACTAGCTGCTTTAATGATTTACCAGGATCGATATAAATCAGCTGCTTCCAAACCGGATGCTGCATGATGGCACTCAATTCTGGCTGCTTTGCCTCCCGCAATTCACGAGTCATCCAGGCAAAACCAATTTCACAGATAGAGGTCAACTCTTCTGTGGTAAAGGGTGATGCATGCAATGCGGATTGAATATGCGATCCTTTTGGACTCTTTTCAGTCACCGTCAAACGCTCGAGAAGGTTATCCAGAAAGCGGCGAACATCTGTCCAATTGCCGTTTTTATAGGCTTTCTGTAACTGCTTAAAACGAATTTTAATGTGCGCTTCACCCTGCCTCTCTTCTTCTAAAGCAAGTGCCGCTTGCTGATGCGTTGCCTTCTCTTCGTAAATTCGATTTAGCTCTTCTGTTTTTTTGTTTTCAATCTGCTGAATTTTCTCGGAGATGCTATTTCTGATTTTTTGTGAAAGATGTGTCTTTAGAGAGTTCCAGACTCTAAAGAAGGTTGGCCACGGCTGTTTAGACGCTTCTAACTCTTTGCATAGCTCTTTTAATAGTAAATGTGTGAACTCAGCAACTGGATGAGAGTCTGGTAGACTCTTTAAATTGGCTTTTATTAAAAACTTTTCAAAATCTTTTTCATTAGTTTGAGAATAAGAGGCAACGAGAAGAGGAAGGAGCGGTTTGAAAGCCTCAGTAGGCAATTTGCTTGCGGGGCAATAGGTTGTCAATTTTAACACAAGCAGCGGCTGATCCCAGGCTGCTAAGCGGCTAAAAATAGGCGACAGTTCTGCTTTTTTTCCGTTAGAAGTCTTTTCTGATAAATTTAATAAAGTTTGAATCTGATCGCTATCTAAATTGGAGAAGATAGTTTGTACAAAAGCATTCAAATAGCTTCCCCAACGCAGCTTTTCTTTATTCGATGGTTCACAAGGGAGTACGCTAATAAGTTCTACGCCAATTTTTCCTAAATTTAGAGCAGAAATATGCTGGTAAAAGTAGCTTAAGAATTTAACATGGGGCTGCAGAGAGTGTTC
>CAZZJE010000211.1:0-5308 GCA_964654295.1 uncultured bacterium
GGTCATTGGTTTGATGGATATAGACGGCGCGGTTGTCAGCATAGACGATCAGGAGGTAATCACCTTTCACTGCGTAAGTGTCATGGAAGCTAAAAGGTAGTGAAGGATTGAAGAAAGTGGCGTGGCCAGGGATAAGAGGAAAGGGAGCTGTATGCCGAGCGTTCTCCTCGCCAGGGCTATTTTCACTGGTTACATAAGTCGAATCGAGGCAAATCATCAGGCCACATAAGAGGCCTTGAAGAGAAGCGACATCTTGCAACGTCTGAGTCTGTGTTAGAAAAGATTCTAGCTCATGAGCAGACTTATCTTGTTGGCCGGCTGTATTGAGTTTGGGAAGATATTGATCGATCGCAAGGCGCACAGGCTTTTGGTCCGTTAACTCATAAACAATTTGAGCCCACGCTTGCTGCATGACTAAACGCTTAACAACATCATCTGAACGCCATATGTCTCTGCCTGCAACAAAGGATCTTAAAGAGGAGAGAGTGTGAAGTTTTTCTGGGGTGATTTTCAAGCGATGGCAAATGACCTTTTCAATTCCTTGACGTACCTCTGAAAGGGTGTTAGGTTTAACAAAATCGGCAAATTCTATCCATCCATTTTGCTCAAAAAAATGGCGATGATCTTTGGTAACAACAAGGCGCATGGGATGTAATCTCTTTGTAACTTAAAAGGATTCATCATAGCCCATTGCCTATTTTCTGCGTAACGGGTTCTTGTTTCCCATCATGCCCCTTCCCTCTTCGTGCCCGTGTGCGTGCCCGTGCCCGAATAAAACAAGAAATCAGATTTCCTGTCTCTCTGCATGTTATTGTTCGTAGACGTGGCTTGAAGTAAAGATCTGTAATTTTGAAATTTGGATTTTTTATTATTTTATTCGGGCACGCACACGGGCACGCACACGGGCACGAAGAGGGAAGGGGCACGAAGGTGCATTATCACGCATCTTTTTTTTGTTTGTTATGCTGTAATCGCTTATAATTCTCTTTCTCAAGCAGATAATAGAAATAGGAAATAGAAATGGATTGGAAAGAGCTGAATCAACAGCTAGAAGCCATCGAAGCTAAATTGGGGTATGTATTTCAAGATAAGAGTCTGCTAGCCCTTGCCTTTGTTCATCGTTCATATCTCAATGAACATCAGGACGCGATCGAGCATAACGAGCGACTCGAATTTTTAGGCGACTCAGTACTGGGTCTATTGATCGCGAACTATCTCTATACCCTTTATCCTCAAATGCCTGAAGGCGACCTCTCTTATCTACGCTCTCGACTCGTAGAAGCCAACTCCTGCATGAACTATGTCCAAAAGCTAGGTTTAGAGTCCTATTTGCTCTTGGGAAAGGGTGAGAGGATGAATGCGGGTAGAGGCCGTAGTTCTATTTTGGCAGATCTATTTGAAGCTGTCGTTGGCGCGATTTATCTAGATGGTGGAATTACTGCAGCGAGAGACTTTTTGTTTCAGCATTTCATCCAGGAGGTTCATGACACGGTTAAACAGCCTCTATGCAATTGGAAAGCTAGGCTGCAGGATTTATGCCAAAAAAAATATCAGCAGCATCCTTTCTATGAAGTTTTAGAAGAGAGCGGTCCAGACCACAATAAACTCTTCACGATATCTGTCATTGTTAACGGAGAAGAGCTCGGTCGAGGTGTAGGGGCTTCCAAAAAAGAGGCTCAGCAGGCCGCTGCTGCTAATGCGGTAAAAGCAATGTTAGACGAGGGAGTGTCTTGAGATGGCGCCAAAGCAAAAACAATTTTGGGAATGTATTGAATGCGGCCATCATCAGACAAAATGGGCTGGGCAATGCCCCCAATGCCAACAATGGAATACATTAAAAGAAGAGGTTGAATTTGTTGGTAGCAGTAGCGCTTCGCATCCTCCTGCTGGGGTCACGCAAGTTGGACGGCCTGTAAAGTTAAGTGAAGTTGTCCATAGAGAGACTCCTAGATTTTACACGCAGATGGGAGAGTTGGATCGCCTGTTAGGCGGAGGGTTAGTTCCTGGTTCGTTAACATTAGTGGGTGGAGACCCAGGGATTGGGAAATCAACATTGATGCTTCAGCTTTCTTATGCCCTTGCTCGCCAAGGAAAAACGGTTTTATATGTATGTGGAGAAGAGTCTGTTGAACAGACTTCTCGTCGAGCACAGCGCCTTGGGATCATTGGAGACAACCTCTTTTTGCTACATGAGACCCAATTTCAGCAGATTGTTGCTCAAGTAGATGCTCTACGCCCCGATCTTGTTGTGATTGACTCTATTCAAATTGTCTATCGCAATGAGATTCCTTCAGCTCCTGGCTCTGTCGTCCAGGTAAGGGAGACAGCCTCTGCTTGCATGCATTTAGCAAAAGGACGAAACATTTCCATCTTTTTAATTGGCCACGTGACAAAAAGCGGTGAGATAGCCGGTCCGAGGGTATTAGAGCATTTAGTCGATACCGTTCTCTACTTTGAAGGCGACCGACAACATAACTTTCGTATGATCCGTGTTGTTAAAAACCGTTTTGGGCCAACAGATGAGATTGCAGTTTTTCAGATGCTGCATTCGGGTCTCAGTGAAGTTCCGAATCCCTCTTTTCTCTTTTTAGAAGAGCGCCGGCGTCAAGTTGCTGGTTCAGTTGTGATTCCTACTTTAGAAGGCTCTCGTCCAATTTTAGTCGAAATGCAAGCTCTTGTTACCGAAACAGTGTTTAGTACGCCTTCACGCCGCTGTACCGGAATTGATCAGAGCCGCTTAGCACTATTAATTGCTGTATTAGAAAAGCGTATGCGCTATCAAATGTTCCGCTATGATATCTTTGCTTCGATTGCTGGTGGCTTGCGCGTGAGTGAGCCAGGCGGGGACTTGGGATTATTGATCGCGTTGGCCTCTTCCATGCGCCAACATCCTCTCGATGCTGACACCTGTGTCATTGGAGAAGTTGGATTAGGTGGAGAAATCCGTAGTGTTTTAAGAGCTGAAAGCCGTATTAAAGAGGCCATCCAGATGGGATTCCGCCACTGTTTATTGCCTAAGCGCAATATCAAAGGGATTTCGGGAGAGTTGAGAGAGAAGATTAATTTAATTGGAATTGAAATGGTCGAGGAGGGAATCGATGCCTGTCTCCGTTAGACTTCTTACAGTAGCTTCACGTGCTTCTCCTTTAGCTCAAGCGCAGGTTTTAGAAGTTTTAGAAGAAATCAGACGATACCATTCCGATATTGAATTTAAAGTTGTCAAAGTAGAGACCTATGGCGACAAGGATCGAACAACCTCACTACGTTCTTTAGGAAGTAGCGATTTTTTTACTCGTGAAGTTGATGCGCTCGTTTTGAATCGAACCTGCCAAATTGCCATTCATTCAGCAAAAGATCTTCCGGTTCCCTTAACTGAGGGGCTGGTTTTAGCTGCTTTAACCCGAGGTGTGAGTGCAGCTGATGCACTCGTTTTGCGTCCAGGTGAGACTTTAAAGAGCCTTCCCAAGGGAGCTAAAGTTGCAACTTCTTCTTTTCGCCGAGAGGAGTGTGTGAGAGAGCTGCGTCCCGATCTGCAGTTTATTGATATCCGAGGGACAATCGAAGAGCGTTTAAGCAAATTAAGAGATGGAACAGCAGATGCTGTTGTCATTGCAGAAGCGGCTCTCATCCGCTTGGGATTGACACATCTTAACCGCCTCATTTTGCCAGGGGAAACTGCACGTTACCAGGGGCAACTGGCAATCGTTACCCATCAAGATGATCTAGAAATGATGGAACTCTTTCATCCGCTTGATACGCGTTAACAGTATGCAGCAAACTCTCTATTTAGGTTTAGAGCCTTCAAGAGACCCCTCTTTTCAGGGTGTGCATTTTCCAATCATTACAATCAAGCCCTTTCCTATTGAATCTCCCGATATTCAAGATACCCTTACTGATCTTGAGCATTTCACACTTCTGATTTTTACTAGTAAAATTGCAGTCCAACTTTTTCATCATCTTTTAGAAATCTCTAATCGATCGATACACAGTCTCTCGACCTCAATTAAAATAGTCGCTGTTGGTAAAGTGACAGCGACATATTTGGACAAGTTTGGATTCTCTCACGTTTCAACTGCTAAGGAGGAGACAGCTGAAGGAGTTGTCGAATTATTAAGTCAATTAAACTTAGACAATCCCTATATTCTATGGCCTCATTCGGCCCTATCTAGACCTGTATTACCAGAGTTTTTTGAGAGCAGGGGGTGGAGATATAAAGAGTGTATCCTCTACGATACAGTCACTTCTCAGGCTAACCCTCTGCCAGATCTATCTCAGTTTCATACTATTGTCTTTACAAGTCCTTCAACCGTCGATGCATTTTTGGTTCGTTATGGAGCAATTCCTTTAGAGAAGCAGTTGGTCGCCTTGGGACCTATCACTCAAGAGCGTTTAGATCGGGAAAAACGATTCTAGACGGGATATTGCTGCATTGCTACACTCAGCTTAATAGTTGTACCAACTCTACTGTAAGGAGTATACGATGGCCCAAGAATTGATGACCCTTCCCAAACAGACCTTGCCTGACCTTCCATACGACCTTAATGCTCTTGAGCCGATTATCAGCGGTAAGATCATGGAGCTGCACTACAAAAAGCATCATCAGGCATATGTCAATAATTTCAATACAGCATTAGACCAACTAGCAGATGCTGAAGAGAAAAAAGATATTTCTAAGATGATTGCGCTTCAGCCAGCTTTAAGATTTAATGGCGGTGGACATATTAACCACTCCATTTTCTGGACTAACCTTGCCCCACAAAACCAGGGCGGTGGACAGCCTCCTCAAGGGGAATTGGCCGATGCTATTGAAAAAACATTTGGCTCGCTCCCTCATTTTATTGAGCTCTTCAACGCACAGACTGGTGCTATCCAGGGCTCTGGCTGGGGTTGGCTTGGTTGGCATCCCACGCGCAAGCGTTTAGAGATCGTCACCTGCCCAAACCAAGATCCTCTACAAGCAACAACTGGACATATTCCTCTCTTAGGAATCGATGTTTGGGAGCATGCTTACTACCTACAATACTTAAATGCACGGCCTGATTATCTGAAAGCAATCTGGGGCGTCGTTAATTGGAAGAATGTGAGCGAACGTTTCCATCAAGCAACTGCAAGCGCAGCGGTTTAAGCTATTTTGGAGGCGGTGACTTGTCTTTATAGTTTAGACGTTTTATGTAAGGGGCTCTGAAGAAACTAGCTTTGCAACGTGTTTTGGTAAACGCAATCATTAAAAGACGTTTTGTAAAGACATTGTGCTAGGCCTCGAAGAGGCCGGCACAATTTTAGGCCAGGCCGTAAGGCCTGGTATAGA
>CAZZJE010000212.1:0-5291 GCA_964654295.1 uncultured bacterium
ACAAGTCACCGCACTCCAAATAGCTTTAGACGACCATATAGGTAAGATTTAGAGGCATTGTGCCTGCCCGTTGGGCCTCATAACACAACAATTTTGAAGTCCCTTTTTTTAATTTTGCAATTACCTCTATAGAGGCCCAATGGGCCTAACAAAAAGCTCAATTTATATGGATGAGATTATTAATTCATTAACTTCATCTAACAAGCAATAAAAAATATTGATTAATAATCAAAATAAATTTATTTTATAAACAAATTTATTAAAAAAGTTATTAATTATAAAAATATGTGAGACTTTTGTGATACCTTTTGAACCTTGCACCCAAACTTTTACTTGGTATCAAATTGCCATATTGCCAAAAGATAAGTTAGCCCCTCTGCTTAATAAAGAGGTCGTAGAGCAACTTATAGTGGATCTAAATAATTCCGAGAGTATCCAAGAGTGCCAAAAGGCTTTTCCAAATATATATGACCTAAGAAATATTCCCTTTAAAATTGTTTCTCGAGTGATACGAAAAATGCCGGTCACCGACGAAGAACAGATGAATCGCCTATCTCAAGCGATGACTAATGCCAGGGTTTGGCCAGAGCTCTCACCTAATTCATTAGGGCTTTCCTATGGGCGTCATAACGAGCTGCACCTTGCGATTCGAAAAGCTGCGATTAAGGGAAGCTTTGTAGCTTCTGGATTTTTCCTAGAGCATTTACAGGCGATTACATCCCCTTCCAACCTACCCGTTCCTACAATGTCCACACAAGATAGACAAGTTACCGGCGAACTAATTGCACTATATCTCTCCGGGCAACTTAAGTACGACTTGCTTGAGAAGGCAGTTCAAAAGGTTATTCAACTATCGATAAAGTCACGACACTGCATTAAAATTGCTTTGGGAAAGATGCTGTTTTCCGAAAAAAATGAGCCCCAGTATAAAAAGCAAAGAATTTTCATGGCTTTAGCCGATGTCCCAAATGACGAGGTAGAAGGAATCGCTACTGCTTTTCAGCATTGGGATGTAAAGGCTATTTTTAGACAATATCAAGGCTTTATGCCTTCATTTAGAAGTGAAATCATTACAATTTTACGCGCTCTCGCTCCTGAACATAGAGATTTATTTAGAGAGCTCTATTCCACAAAGTTTAATGATCATGAAAGGTTGATTCCTCTTCTCTGCGCAATGAGCGAAGAGATACGATTCAAAGTATATGGATTAATAAATGAAGAAAATCGGGAAAAGGAAAAACCCATTAAACGATATGTGAATCAAATATCCCCTTGCTCTTTTAAAGAAGCAGAAGAGATTTACAAAATCCATCAACGCTTTGAAGAGCCTTTAGAATTCTATTCAAAAGTCACTATTCTTAATGCAATTAAAAACACTCCGCAAGCACAGAGGCAAGAGGTTGCCGATATCGTCTCAGATATCCTTAAAACCTCTTGGGATTCTTCTAAGTCATTAAAAGAGTTCATTCCAGAAAATAGAGAAGATCTGATAGATACGGTAAAAATATGGTTAGAAAAAGCAACTGTTAGAAGATACCTAGACACTCTTATTTCTCCTCCCAAAAATCGCTACGATTGGTATCACGACTCTTTAAAGAAAACTCTCATCACTGCTTTAACTTCCCTATCTTTTCAATCCATAGAAGAACTCTTTCCCTCTCTCAAGCAAATAAAATTTGAGACTCTAGCCACATATTCAAAAGATCTTCTTGCTATTTTGCTACAACTCGCTCCTGCTCATCGCGAAACCTTTGCTACACTGTTTTCCACTCAGTCGGAAGAGGACGAAAAATTAATTGGTATTATCTGTAGTGTGAAAGGGAGCGAGACTGAAACTCGCATTTATAAGCTTATAGAAAATATCTCTTGGACACTTGCTCAACGGTCTAGGCGTTTTGTAGAGCTTATATACCCATGCTCTTTTGATGAGGCGTGCGAACTCTATACCTCTTATGGGCTTTTTAAGAATCCCATCTCTGATCTTTCTCTCGATCCTGGAGTTATAAATGAGATTAAAAGCCTTCCTGCTGGTCGTCGAATTGAAACAACTCGAAAAGCATCGATCTTAGCAGTCGGTAATCGAATGATAGAACAGGATCCCGAGTGCATTGGGCGATTAGGAAAGCTTGACCCTAAAGATCAAGAAGAGGTCTTCCAAGCCGTATCTGCATGGCAAAAAAGGACAGGAGTAGGAATCCCTATAGACCTCATTGATGCTTTTGCTGATGTTCCACGAGGTCAAAGGCTCGCTTATGGCGAAGCAGTCCTTTGCTATGGAGGCTGGTGTCTCTACAATCTTGTAGATGCAGTGAAAAATTCTACTCCAGAAAAGCGGGCGGAGGTGTGCGCCGCTATGATTTATTTTAAAGATAAGAAGCTAACATTTGATTGGACAATCGATGAAATTATCGATCGAGTTCGAAAGCCTCTAGGAGAAATTCAAGGGTTTGATAAATTGTTAAAACTTTAAGATGTTCTAGAGTCCGAACGAAGCTAGGAGGAAGGGTGTTAACCCGTAGTAACCGAACCCGGGGCTAAGCGTAGGATGACAGGAACTATACGTTAAGAGCGGTTGTAATAGACAAAGCCCGCAAAAAAGCGGTGACAAGTCTACACACTCCATATATTCTTTCACCTAGTTCTTTTAAGAAATCAAGAGGAAGTTGCATGGATAAAGTTAATATCAAAAACAAATTTAAGCTTTTTGAACAATATTGGACTCCAAAAATCCTTGGAGAGCTAAATGGAAATCACATTAAAGTTTTCAAAGCAAAAGGTGAGTTTGTTTGGCATCAGCATGAACATGAGGATGAATTTTTTCTAGTCATAGAAGGCCAGCTTAAAATCAAGCTTAGGGACCGTGAAATTGTCCTGAACGAAGGAGAATTTTTTATTGTCCCGAAAGGAACAGATCATCTTCCTTATGCTGATAACGAAGCCCATGTTCTCCTTTTTGAACCTAAAGCAGTGCTAAATACAGGCAATGCTGTCTCCGAGAAAACAGTAGAAAATTTAGAGTGGCTATAAGCTAGAAAAACATGAAATTACTAGGAAAAAAAGCTATTGTAACAGGTGCTAACAGAAGCATTGGAAAAGCCATTGCCATCGCATTCGCTAAAGAAGGAGCGGATGTCGTGATTAGCTATCGCTCGGATAAAACGGGAGCAGAAACTACAGTTGAGGCTATTAAGCAACTGGGTAGATTAGGCCAATGCTTTTTTGCAGATTTTTCAACTAGCGAAGGCGTTAAACACTTTTTTCAGCAAGCAAATGAATATCTAGGCAGAGTCGATATTTTGGTGAATAATGCTGGAGGATATGACAAAACAGCTTTTTTAGATTTAGACATCGATAAATTTGAAAGCGTTTTAAAAGTCAGCCTCTCTGCTCCCATGCTTCTTACACAATTAGCTGCTTTAAATATGATTCACTCTTCGATTGCTGGTGTCATTATTAATATCTCTTCTATTTCTGGAAACCGTCCCTATCCTAACCGTGTTGCCCACTCGACAGCTAAAGCGGCTTTAAATATGTTGACACAGGCAACTGCCCTCGAATTGGCGAAACATAACATTCGAGTCAACGCCATCGCTCCTGGCTCAACTCCCTATGAAGAGGATGTCACCTCTCACTTTGAGATCCCATTAAAAAGGATGGGAAAGCCCTTAGATCAGGCGACGGCAGCCATTTTTCTAGCCTCAGAGGAATCCTCTTGGATGACAGGGCAAATTCTTACGATTGATGGAGGGCAATCCCTATCTTTTGATTAACAGCATGGAAAAGTTAAAACACAACATCATTAAAATCTATGGAAGGCGTGGCGAAGAGTGGCTTGCAGGGTTGCGAGACACGATTGATCAGTTAAAAGAGGCGTGGGCGTTATCAGAATTGAAACCGCTTTCCAACCTTAGCTACAGCTACGTTCTTGAAGGTTTCCAAGACAACACTCCCATTATTTTAAAGCTCAGTCCAGATCTAGATTTAATGAGCAGGGAAGCACAAGCGCTTGCTGCTTTCAAGGGATTCGGAGCTGTTGCAGTTCTAGGATATCAAGACAAAGCTCTTTTACTTGAGCGGGCTGTTCCAGGAAATCTTTTGAAAAACAGCCACCCAAAAGGAAGCAGAATTGAGATCGCTTGCAGAGCCATCGAGAAGCTGCATCAAGCGCCTCCTCCCTCAAAAAAACTATTTCCGGATATCGAAGAGTGGCTTGCTGCCCTTGATAACGATTGGAATCTTCCAAAACAGCACTTGGAGAGAGCTCGTCAGCTAAAAAGAAAACTGATAGAAACAAACTCTGGACGCAAAATTTTGCTGCATGGAGACCTCCACCAGGAAAATATTTTATGCAATGGAGACGACTGGCTTGTGATCGACCCTAAAGGAGTAATAGGTTATCCTATAAATGAGCTTTGGGCATGTGTTGAAGATCCATCTCATGATCTTAAGTTTCTAGCCAGCTATTTCGGCTACCCATTTCAAGAGGTTGTGGAATGGTATTATGTTCACCTTATTCTAGCTGCATGCTGGCAAGTCGAAGATGGCCTTGACGCTGGGCGATTCTTAAGTTTAGCGCAATCCATTTGAAGGAGAGCTCTCTGACAATAATTCGCAAACAAACCTAGAAGACTGTTTTTCTCCCGTTTGCCGAGTCAAATAAAAACTGATTAAATTACACTCGATCCATTAGATTTCCTTGAAAATAAATACAAATCAAATAATAAAATTGATTAAAAATATAAATAAAACTATATTATACATTCAAAATTTTTAATTAAACACATGAGACATCCGTGATCCCTTTTGAACCTTCCCCCAAAACTCTTAGTTGGCATCAAGCTGTTATAGCCCCAAAAGACAACTTAACTTCCCTTCTTACTAAAGAGTCCTTGGAAGAACTTATAAAAGCTTCACTTAATCCAGAAAGCGTTCAGAAATACCGACAAGCTTTTCCAAATATTTATGGCGTAAGGACAATCCCCTTTAAAGTTGTTTCTCGATTGATACGAAATATACAGGTCTCCGATGAAGAGCGGATAAACCTTTTATCTCAAGCGATGACAACTGCACGAGTCTGGCCAGAGCTTTCATCTCATTCACCATTCTCTCATAGCCCTCATGTATTGAACCTTGCAACTCGAAAGGCTGCAATTAAGGGAAACTTTGTAGGTTTTGTATATTTTTTAGATTACTTGCCGGCGAGGACATCTTCTACCCTCCCATCGTCAGCATTGTCAACACAGGATAATCAAGCTTCTGGCGCGCCGATTGAGAGACCTATCTCTGGACAA
>CAZZJE010000213.1:0-5261 GCA_964654295.1 uncultured bacterium
GATTGAAATCACCCCGAAAATCCACTCTATGGGCGATGATCCCATGTTGACTGAGCCTGATGATTATATTACGTTAGACACGGACATCACCTTTGACACAATTCAAGCGCAAGGGATTGCGGCTGCACAAGCCCGTCCAAATGTGATTCGCCGCCATTTAAACAACCAAGTGCGTATCCCAGATGGTCAGACGGTGATTATCGGTGGTTTACGCCGTAAAACGTCTGAAGATGGAAGGCGTTCTATTCCCTTTATTGGGGAAATACCGGGTATAGGCAAGCTCTTTAGCTTTACTTCTTTGAAAGATCGCAGCACAGAGATGTTTATTTTCATTACTCCTAAGATTATCTCAGATCCCGTTGAGGAATTTGAAATCATTAAGTGTGAAGAGATGCAGCGTAGACCTGGAGATGTACCCGACTTTCTGTCTGCTTTAAATGCAGCACGCGAATGCGAAAAGCGGCAAGCTCTCGAAGGAACATTAACGATGTTGTTTGGAAAAGAGCTTGACCGCTGTACTCCGCCGCCATTTTCTTTACTAAAAGGATATGACGGTCGTTGTACTCCAGTGCCATGCGGCCCATTTACTCCATGTGGCCCATGAGTTTATTAAGAGGATACTATAATGGCTGACGCAGTTCAAAAAGGCATAAAAAGAGGCAAACGTTCCGCCACCCCTGTTGAGGAGTCAATTTTAAAAGGGTTGAGCGAAAGCGAAGCTTCTAGCTACGCCTTAGCTCAGCAGTTTGGTATGGAGATCTTTAACGATTTAAGCCCTTACCGCATTAACCATGAGCTTTATCGAAAAGTTCCCTATGCCTTTGCAAAACGGCATGTGCTATTACCTCTACAAGAGCAAGAACAGCATATTATTGTGGCAATAGCAGATCCGCTCAATCTAGAGCCGCTAGAAGACTTGCGTATGATGCTCAATGCAGAGATTGATCCAGTCTATAGCCCACGCGAAACGATTCTTTCTGCAATCAATGAGTTTTACAATCAAGAGCAGGGAGCGGCTTCACAGCTCATTGCTGACTTAGGTAAGCGTCTGCGAGAAGATGAAGATGGCGAAGTTGCTGTCTACGACTTACTAGACGACTCCATCGATCAGGCGCCTATTGTTAAATTGCTCAACTTGATTTTAAGGGAAGCAATCCAGCAAGGAGCTTCCGATATTCACTTTGAGCCCTACGAAAATAGCTTGCGCGTGCGCTACCGTATTGATGGTGTTTTGCAGACGCGTCACAATCCCGCACAAGACTTTCAGCAGCAGTTGATCACGCGTATAAAAGTGATGGCAAAGTTGGATATTGCCGAACATAGGCTGCCCCAAGATGGACGTATTAAGTTGATTATGGGTCGCCGCGAAATCGACTTCCGTGTCAGCACGGTACCTGTGGCAGGTGGCGAGCGCATTGTCTTGCGTATCCTAGACAAAGGCAATGTGATTTTAGGCCTAGATAAGATGGGCATGCTGCCAAAGGTCTATGAAGAATTTTTGCGGTTAATTGCGATTCCGGAAGGAATTATCTTGGTTACAGGTCCAACAGGAAGCGGTAAAACGACAACACTATATAGTGCCATCTGTGAGCTATATAACGAAGAGACCAATATCATGACGATTGAAGACCCTGTTGAGTATAACCTCAAAGGAATCGCTCAGATTGGTGTTCAACCTAAAATTAGACTCGATTTTGCGTCTGGATTGCGTAGTATCTTGCGTCAAGACCCCGATATCATCATGGTGGGAGAGATCCGCGACGCTGAGACGGCTCAGATCGCCGTGCAATCTTCTTTGACGGGCCACTTGGTATTAAGCACGCTCCATACCAATGATGCCCCTTCAGCGATTACGCGTCTTGTCGATATGGGGATTGAGCCCTATCTGCTCTCCTCTTCGTTAATTGGCATCTTGGCTCAGCGCTTGGTCAGGCGCATTTGTCCTGACTGCAAGGAGAGCTATGAGCCGCACGATCGCGAGCTGTTGAACTTAGGGCTGCGAAGGGATAGTTTGCCCTACGGTCAGCTCTTTTATGGAGCCGGCTGCTCTCGCTGCTTTGGCTCGGGCTACCGCGGCCGCCATGGAATTTATGAACTCCTGCCGGTGACAAATGCCATCAAAAAGCAAGTCATTAAGAGTGCAGATGCTGTCGAGTTAAGGCGCATTGGATTAGAAGCAGATATGGTGACCCTTTTGACACATGGAGCAGAGCTTGTAAAAAATGGGATCACGACTGTTTCTGAAGTGCTAAGATCCACTCGCGGTGTTGAAGAATAGAGCATAAAGGGGGAAATCAAATGCCACTTTATCGCTACCAAGCCATTGACACAGTAGGCAAAAAGAAGAGTGGGAATATAGAGGCACAAGCCATACGGGAAGCCAGGGAAAAGCTGCGTGACCAGGGTTTGATGGTCACCTATATTCAAGAGCAGACAAAAAGTTCATCTAAAGAGGTTCTTAAGGGAGATGCTCTCGTTGCATTCACCTTGCAGATGTCTCAGCTGATCAATGCTGGCCTGCCGCTTTATGAAAGCTTAGTTGCGATGGAAGAGCAGGCACGCAATGAGCCCTATCATCGCATTCTATTGAGCCTTTGCGAGCAGGTAAAAAGCGGTGTCAGCCTTTCACGAGCGATGGCCAGTTTTCCACATAGTTTTGATAAGCTCTACTGTGGGATGGTTGCTGCCGGGGAGCAGTCTGGAGCTTTGCAGATTGTGATGGACAAACTCGCTTTTCTATTGGCAAAGCGCAGCAAGCTGAACCGGCAGATGACAACGGCTCTCATCTATCCAGGTGTCTTGGCCTCCTTCTCTCTCATTATTATCGTTGCCATCTTGGGATTTGCCATACCGAGCATCCAAGCGATCTTTCAGGGCCGCACTCTCAATGCCTTTACCGAAACCGTTTTTACAATTAGTAATATCTTCAGAAACTATTGGTGGATCTATATTCCTCTGATCGGTTTAGGCATCACCTATTTTGTTTTTCAGATGCGCAAGCAGGCATTTAAAAACAAACTAGAGCGCTTCTTAATGCGATTGCCTATCATTGGCAATCTGATGGTACAAGCTGCTTTAGCTCGCTTCTGTCGAACGATGGGTACTTTACAGCAGGGTGGCTTGACGATGATTGATTCGCTACGCATTGCCCGTGAAGTGATGGGAAATCAGACCTTGGAGCGTGAGATAGAGAGAGCGGAGCATAAAGTGATCGAAGGAAGATCTCTCAGCAGCGAGTTGAACCGTTCCCGCTGGATTCCTCCGATTGTTTCAAAGATGCTCTCTGTTGGAGAGGAGACAGGTAATATTCAGGTAATGTTTAATAAGATCGCCGATATGTACGAAGAGACTGTAGAAAAGAACCTCGATCGTGTCACGGCACTTATCCAACCGGTTATTTTGATTGTCATGGGAACGGTCATCGGATTACTTTTATTAGCTGTTTTATTGCCTCTAACAGATGTTAGCTCCATTACAGCAGGATAACTTTACTTTTTTCTTTAGAGGAGTCTTTATATGTTCAAAAAAATGAAACGCCGCTGCATTACACTTGTCGAGATTATGATTGTGATGCTGTTGATTACAGTCATTATCAGTGTCATTGGTTACAACTATGTCGGCAGCTTAGATGAAGGCCGTGCTTTTAAAACAAAAGCCGGTATTGAACGGTTGAGAACGATATTAAATATTCGTGCAGCCGAAGATCCTGGTTCGTTAGATAACATAGGTCGCGAGTGGGAGGAGTATGTAAAACAGTCGCCTCTCGTACAAAACCCAGCAGCTCTAACGCAAGATGGGTGGGGAGAAAGGTATCAAGTGGATGTCCAAGATGGACAGATCATGATTAACTCAAAAAAATATGATGAGTACAAGCGGACCCATAGAACATTATTCTCGGATGAAAAGTAAGCGCCGACCGCTGACTTTATTGGAAATATTGGTCGTCATTCTCATCCTATCGATGGTTGGCGGCCTCTTTACCTTAGGCATTCAAAAGCTTGTTCAGCAGCAGAGATTCAATAATGAAGTGAATATGGTGCTTGACCGTATCCGCTTAGCTCAGGATCTGATGCTCCTCTATGACGCCGACGTGCAGATTATCTTTAAGACTCCGAAAGATAAGGAAGATCAGATTGAGTATCTTCTGCGTACAGAACAAAATATTTCAGGAAACTGGAACTGGTTAGTAAGCCGTAAGGCGACGCCATTAAAGACGGTTACAGAGATCTCTCTAGACCGCTCCTCTCAGCCGTCCCTCTCTCAGCAGCCATTAGAGCTAAAGTTTTACTCTAAAGGGACTGTGATGACGAAGGGAAATTTAAAGTTTAGCGACGGTGAAAATGAGCGTTATATCTACTTGAGTGGCTATCCAAAACCGATTGAACTCCTTCGCTCTTCTTCCAAAAGAGTAGATAGCGCGGATAAGGAGCGTCAAGCGGAGGAGGCTATGACACAAGATACCATGCGGCTTGTGCAGCAGGCACAGCAAATTAGTGAAGGCGCAAAGTGATGAAGAAGGCTTTTAAGAAACTGAAGCGCCGCTCAGCGCTCTTATTAGAGGTTATTATTGCCTGTGTCATCTTAGTGATGGTGATTTTGCCTCTAGTCGAGCCACATCTGCTTGTCTTCCGCGGCCAGAAAGAGTTTGTGCATGAAGTCAAGTTAGACCATGCTGTCAACATCCTCTATGTCGATATTTTGCAGCAGCTCTATGAGAATCGGATCCCCTTTCAATCGATCGCGGAAGGCACAAAGTTTAATATAGACAGTTCCACATGGAAAACCTTAGGAGTCGACCCTCCGCCGCCTTATAAGGGAACCTATCACTTTAAAGAGACAAAACATAAGCCCAAAGATGGTGGCCCTGTCGTGCTCTATCTTTATCAGCTAAAGATGCAATTTTCCCTGCTAGGCAAAGAGGGGGATAAATCTAAAGGCTCAAAACCTCTCGAATATAACTTTGACATCACGCTGTTGCGCAAACTGCCTGTAGGCAAAGAGACGCCGCAGGGGGAGGTGAAAATTGAGTGATAAAACCAATCCTTTTAATTTACTGAAACGGCGGCTTTTTACCCTGCTTGAGCTGCTCGTCGCTCTAGGCTTGATGCTCATTATTTTGATGTCTCTTGGCTTCTTTTACTATGAATTGGAGATGATCAATGCGGAAGGCGATAAACTTCAGAAGCAGAGTTTTCGTCAACGCTACTTGGAGAATCGGTTAGCCAACGTGCTACCGCACGCCAATGCGATTGATGGCTATG
>CAZZJE010000214.1:0-4388 GCA_964654295.1 uncultured bacterium
CCTCATAACACAACAATTTTGAAGTCCCTTTTTTAATTTTGCAATTACCTCTTTAACCTGCAACAGACTCTACGCTACACTTAACGATAGACATTTCTATGCTTACAATTGTGACAGCTCTTTCGTGCGAAGCCAGGCCTTTAGTCGACTATTTTAAGTTAAAGGCTACCCTGTCAGATTCTCCTTTTCCCATTTACCAGAGAGAAAAGGTTACCCTGATAGTCTCAGGAGTCGGTAAAGTGAATGCAGCCTTAGCTGTCGGCTACATACAGGCCAAGTTGAATCTTGAGAGCGGAGTTTGGTTGAATGTTGGCATTGCGGGTCATCAAACGCTAGCCGTTGGAACACCTCTTTTAGCTCATAAGGTCATCGACAGCGGAACTGGACGCGCCTACTATCCGACTTTTTTGAAAAGCGCTTCCGTTAAAACCGATACAATCTATACCGTCGAGCACCCGGAAAAGAGCTTTGGAGAGAAGCATGTCTATGAAATGGAGGCGGCCGGATTTATGCAGGCTGCTCTCCGTTTCTCTTCTTCCGAACTCGTACACTGTTACAAAATCATTTCCGATAATTTAGAATCGACAGCTTTTCTTGCGGCTAAAGAGGTTCAGGCCTTGTTAACAGAGCATTGCCGTGAGATTCAACAGTTTGCCGATACGTTGCAGATATTCAGAGAAAAAATTTTTGAAGCAACTACCCCTTCTGAAGAGCCTTTTCTTTCACAGTGGCATTTTACAAATACGCAGAGGCATCAACTGAGACGGCTTTTAAATCGATGGGCTAGCTTAGAGTCCCAGCCTTTTTCTATCGAATCAGTTTCCCATCTTGCCAATACTTCCGACCTGCTCTATCATCTGGAACAAGAAATAAACGCCTTGCCATTTAGATTTTAATGTTTCCCCTTATCTATATTGAAAAAGAGATTGTAGAGCATCCGCGTGTCATTAGCATTTGCGAGAGGTTTGCAGATACTCCCAAAGTCATCTGTGACAACTATGGAGAGATCTTTAATAAAAAGGCGCAAAACTTCCGTCTGCAAAAAGAGAAGCCGTCGCTTATTTTGGCTAAAAAGTTCAAGAATTGGGTGCTAGAGACACCAAAAGGATATGGAATTGGGGGTAAGAATAATTTCTACTTTTCTCATATGCTCAACTGCATCTTTGATTGCCGTTACTGCTTTCTGCAGGGGATGTATGCATCGGCTCACTATGTGCTCTTTGTTAACTTTGAAGATTTTGCTCAAGCCATCCTAGATAAAATTGCTGCTTGTCCAGATGAGGAGCTCTATTTTTTTTCAGGATATGATTGTGATAGTTTAGCTTTGGAACCGATTACACACTTTTTAGATACCTTTTTGCCGCTCTTTGCTGAACAGAAGAGAGCCTTTTTAGAGCTGCGTACTAAAAGTATTAATATCCAAGCCATGTTGAAAAGAGAACCGATAAAAAATTGTATTACCGCTTTTAGTTTAACTCCTGAGCCCATTTCAGCTGCTTTAGAGCATAAAACACCTTCCGTTCAGAAGCGCCTGGAAGCCATGCAGAAGCTTGAACAGCAGGGTTGGCCTCTAGGACTTAGGTTTGATCCAGTCATTTATTGTTCTGATTACCAGAAGCACTATTCGGAACTATTTGAAAAAGTTTTTCGGACAATAGACCCCTTAAAGTTGCATTCGGTTAGCTTGGGTCCTTTCCGTTTACCAAAAGCCATTTTTAAGAATATGGTTAATTTATATCCTCGAGAAAAGCTTTTTGCTTATAACCTAGACGACACTCATTCGACAGTCTCATACCGTCGCGAATTAGAGCGAGAAATGATAGGCACCTGTACAGGGATGCTTCTAAAATATATTCCCAAAACGCTTTTATTCCCGTGTGAATTGGATGTTAAAGATGGATCATAAAATAGCGATTGTAGCGGGAGCCAGTAAAGGGATTGGCTGGGCAATTTCGCAGCAGCTTATCCAAGAGAAGTGGAAAATTGTTGGAATTGGCCGCGAATTTAATAAGCCTTTGCCCGATCTCTTTATCCCCTATCCTCTCGACCTCAGTGACAGTCGAAATCTTCCTGAGGCGCTAAAGCAGCTTAAAAGCGCTTATCCAAAAGTTGATGCAATCATTTGCAGTGCCGGTAGGGGTAGCTTTGGATCGCTCGAAGAGTTTTCTTTCGATGAGATTCGCTCGTTGATGGAACTTAATTTTTTATCGCACGTCTTTCTTATCAAAACCTTTTTGCCGACTTTCAAAAAGTGCGGTTTTGGAGAGATCGTTTTAATTGGATCGGAATCTGCTTTGCAGGGAAAGCGCATGGGAAGCCTCTATTGCGCCAGCAAGTTTGCTTTAAGAGGGTTTGCACAGGCTTTAAGGGAAGAGTGTGCAACTAGTAATATTCGAGTGACACTTATTAACCCAGGGATGGTTCAAACCGATTTTTTTAACCGGTTATCCTTTGAACCGGGAGATAGTCCGTTGGAGCATCTAACGCCTGAAGATATTGCTGAAGCAGTCTCTCTGGTTTTAAATGCGCGCCAAGGGACAGTATTTGATGAAATTAATCTCTCTCCTCAGAAAAAACGCATTCTTTTCAAAAAAAATAATTCAATCGCTTGATGTGTTTATTTAAAGCATAATTAAAATTAAAAACATTTTGATTGTTATTTGCAATATCTTTATATTAACCAAATTAAGTTATGCAAATAAAGAATAAGTGCGTTGTAGTTCAATGTAAATATTTTTATTTCAAAGTGAGTTTATGGGTCTTATTGTGCTTAATCCAGTGGATATAGAGAGACAAGCCTCTTCTTTTGAACCTTCGTCTAAATGTAAGGTGTCTAAGAGATTTTGCTCTTTCTCTTATTCGGAATGCGAACATATTTGGAGCTATCTCGGGAAAATTATTCTGATTACGCGCAACTTGTTAAATGCTGCGGCCAGGAATTGCATGCTGCTTGCCGAGACAGGTCAAAACTTTGGTGTAAAAATCAAAGAGGTCGTGACCCATATGAAGTTGTTTTCAATTTTCAGTGCCTTTTTTAGTTTGAAAGACTTGAAATTATCTGCTCATAAAGTTCTTAAAAGCATTTCTTTAGGAGATAAAGAAGGAATTGCATTAACAGCATTGTCTACAGCGATTATCGCAGCCGATATTTTTGATAGTTTGACAACCTTTATCAATACTGTTTTATTGCTCGTCTCTTCTGCAGTTAACCAGACGCTTTCTGCTCTGGGGCTGCCACTTGGATTGGCAATTTCTAGTGCGGGTGTGCTGTCTCGTTCAATCCAATTAACAAAAACGCTTAAGCTTTCTAGAACCCTAAAGCGATCACTTGTTGTGAATTCAAATTACAAAAATAGAAAGGCTTTAAAAGAGTTCTTAGAGAGAAAAATGGCTGCTACAGAGAGTGAAAAAAGCAAATTCAGTCAAGTTCGTTTAAAACGACATGTGGCAAGGAAGCGAGCGGCTCTCTCTAGGTCTGCTCCTGAAGTTGTTTTAAAAGAGTTCGACCGGTTGTATGAGTTGGTTAAGGGGGTAGAAAAAGATTCCTTTTCGACAGAACAAGGTCAGGAGATTTTCAAGACACTTAAACATATCGAGATACATTTAAAAAAGAAGATGCGTGTAGATGGATGTGGCATTTTAGCTAATTTAGTCATGATTTCCGCTTTGCTTCTCTTTCTCTTTGGAGTATTAAATTCTTTTCCTTTCTTGCTGTTGGCAGCAGGTTTTGGAATTAGACTCGCTGCTCTTGTTTATCAAGATAAGCCTTTAAAGCCAGTTCATTGTTAAAATTTAACAACTAAAATTAGTAGAAATTTTTAGGTAGAAATATGAGTGGATTGGTTCCCGTAGGAAGTAGAAGCCCATCTTTTGTGACACCAGAGCTTTTAAAGCAGTTATGCGTCGAATCGAAAAAAGCCGTTTCGGTGGCGGCAATGGAATTGATGAAGAAGCTTTTTATTTTAGAGATTCCGCACGATTATATTAGCCAGCATCCCGAATCAATCATTACATGCTTAAAAACTGCTCGACATCTTCAAAAGCATAGTCAAATCAAAGAATATGAAATCGACCGAATTATTGCTGTGATGCGACCCGTTCTTCAGGAGGCAAATTTAGCCACTAATTTTGAGATTCTGGATAAAGATAACGCAGTCCTGTCAGTTAACAGCACACTTTTTAAATTGGCTTGCCCGCAGTTTTTTGCAGATAAATCTAAATGTTTCAAAAAATTTAAGCTATTTAACTGTAGTTTAGAGACGATTGAAGTTTTTAAGAAGTATCTGGAAACTAGAACGCTAGAAGCTAAAAATTTAACCAGTAGAGAAATCATCGAATCTTGCCAATTAGGGACTCAATTCTCAAATAAATTATTTGAGCAATATTTT
>CAZZJE010000214.1:4398-5250 GCA_964654295.1 uncultured bacterium
CACAACAGAAGTTGAGTTAGAGAAATTTATAGAAGATCTTAAAATTTATTCAGCATGTGGTCAAGCAACTTTAAATCAATTGCACTTTGCTGCTTTTCAAAATATTTTAAAAACTAAAGGACACACTTGTTTTTCGCTACCCATAGAAAGTAGTTTTTTATTCACTGATGTGCGTGTATTTTACTATCTTTTAAATGATCAGTCGATTCTCTACTCTTTCATAAAAATTTATGTAAAAGGCGTCGTTGTCGAAAAGTTAGAAGATATAGAGCCTTTGTTATGTTTGAGTTACCTTCCAAAAGGTAACAAAATTGATTTAAAAGCCATTTCACTTAAAGTCCCTGTTGATTTGCAAATTTTGAATGAGATTCAAAAGACGTTTCCAAAATTACAATATTTAGATGTGGGTCCTATGGTTCTTGGTAAGGAGAAAAGTTTAGTAAGCTATGCAGCGACCGAGCTAAAGAAACTGACTGTAAAATCGTCGATTCAATATCTTTGCTTCTTAAATCAAGAGGGGACGAACATCGATATTGAGTATGCTCCTAAAACTTCTAAGCGAATGAATGAGGGATTATTTCCTTGCCCAATCGTTTTCTGCAGTCAAGAGGGGATTGTTAGCGAGATAGCAGTCTCATTCAGTGCCGAGTTTAATAAGACAGATTTACAAATAGCTTTTAAAGCTGTTTTTAATAGATATACGATTGAATATCCCGATCAAAATGTAGATAAGTTGCGTTCTGTAAAATTAAGATTGAAGCCAAAGTGATTTTGGAGTGCGGCTTGCCGCTATCCCAGCATCTCGACAAGTCGAGATGAGCAAAAAGCGGTGACAAGTCACCGCACTCCAAA
>CAZZJE010000215.1:0-5238 GCA_964654295.1 uncultured bacterium
ACAGCTTGGTCATTATACGTGACTTGTGTTCCCCTCTTAGGAGTAGTCTTTATTAGACCTCTTCGGAAACTAACATTCTGCCAGCTCTAGATTGTAAATTCCTGCAATAAGATTAAACCTTAATCCAAATCTTTTCCGCCTATTTCTATATTTGTCAGCAATGATTTTGAACCGCTTGAGCATTCCAATCACATTTTCATTGATTACTCTTTCGCTTGCAAGTTCTTGGTTTTTCTTTTTGTCTTCTTTTGTCAAAGGATCCTTCTTGCTCCTCTTTTTTGGTAATTCAGATTTGCTATGCAGTTTTTGTATCCCTTGATATCCTGTATCTGTAATAACCTTTACCTCTGAATGTATTCTGATTTTTGACTCCTTGAATAACCTAAAATCATGACGCTTTCCATTCGCAAAGGCTGTGCATATTATCGCTTTCGTTTTCTTATCTTATGTGGCGTAGTCACTTATGTGTTGTTCATTCCGCTCTTGCAGGTAAATTCTCAGAAACTCTTGATTTCTAGGTAACATATTTATTCATGAAAAATCCAAGACCTGCTAAAACTTCTATAACTTATTGTTTGGAGAGAATAATGGATAAACAGGTAGTATTTTTTTTGAAAATCACGCCAAAGCCAGAATTTTATGGGCATCTTAAGAGCGCCATTTTAGATGTCATTCCAAAAGTCCTTAAAGAGCCTGGAGTTCGAGTCTTCAATTTACATGAATCCCTCATAGATGATGATAAAAGCCTTTATCTTTATGAAGTGTTTGATTCACAGGAAGCGTATAATTTTTATATTGAGCAAAGCTATACTCAAGCCATAAAGCTTCATTTTAAGGAATGGTTGGCAAGTCCCATTGAAGCCATCAAATTGTCAAAAATATCATGATGAATTAGCTCTTATAGAGAATCCAAAAAATCCATCAGATTTTTGTCATCACGCCAGTGTTTTTTTGTTTTTTTGCTCACCACTTCGCAACAAGCCAAGGCCTTAGCTTTCATTTCAAGATCCACTTCAACATAGACATTTGTTGTATTAATAGAAACGTGCCCGAGCCAAGCTCGAATAGTATTGATATCTACACCAGCGTGAAGAAGATGTGTCGCTGTTGTATGTCGTATGGTATGCGGGCTAACGCGCTTCTTTTCTAGAGAAGGAAATTCGGAAAACAATTTCTTTACATGCCTCTTGACTAATGTATGAATACCAAATCGAGTAATGGGTTCTTTACGACGGTTAAGAAATACATATTCATCTTGCTTTCTTCCTTCTATAAGCTGGGCCAACTCAGTGACTGTATCATGCCACAGAGGGCAACGGCGTAACTTATCGCCTTTTCCTCTGATCAAAACGATAGAAAAATTCTTTTTTGCGTTGCAGGCAATATCAAGATCTTTGATTCTTAGCTGAGCTGCTTCATCTGCACGAGTGCCAGTATTATACAAAAACAATAAAAGAGCATAATCACGTTTTCCTTGGTCTGTAGAACGATCTGGAGCATTAAGCAAAGCGTCCATTTCATTTTTTTCAAGATATGTAATGAGAGATCGTGAGGTCTTTTTAAATGGGATTTGACGAATCTGTCGACACCACTCAACATGTTCAGGACTGTTAAGACCGACAAATTCAGCAAAGGCATGAATCGCAGCTAAACGCTGGTTTCGTGTTGACAGACTGCATTTGCGTTTTGTTTCGATATTAAGTAAATATTGCTTCACTCCATCTGGAGATATATCCTCGATGACTAATTGGTCAATAGATTTGCGTGCTTTCTTGGCGGCGTGAGGAAGGTACTGTCGAAACGTATCGCGATAGCTTTGTTGTGTATTACGTGATAAATTTTTTATATTAATCAGATATTCTAACAGGAACCGTTTGATCCATGGGCTTAAAAAATTGTGATTATCCATTATGTTTCTCCCTTGCATATTTTTCAAACCTCTTTCCAGCTTCCTGGAGAAGCTCGTTTGTCATTGTTAAATAAACTGAAGTTGCCGCAAGATAAGTATGACCCATGTAAACCGATAGTATAGGTAAAAGTTGTTGAACGTCAGCGTTTTCTTGATACCAGCTCATAAGGCGATGGACCGCAAAACTGTGTCTAAGATCATGCAGACGAGGTTGGTATCTAGCATTATCAGTTCTTTTTATCCCTGCTTTTTGGCGTATTCGTACAAAGGCATTTTCCACAGTGCTCATATTTAGCGGTTTATTATCTCTTCCGTAAAAAAACGGTGAAGTTTTTTCTTGAGGGAACCCCTGCTTCTTACGCCATTTAAGGTAATCACTGATTTCTTTCGCTAATTCATTGCTGAATGGAACAAGGCGGCTTTTATAAAATTTTGTTTGCTCTACTATGATTAAATATTGAGAGAGATCTACATCATCCAAGGTCAAAGCTAGAGCCTCGCTCAAACGTATGCCTGTAGCATAGAGAACTATCAAAAGCTTATTGACCATATAAGGCTCAACATGACTTCGATTTTTTTGATAGCTGAACGCTGCTTTGAAAAGCTGGCGCAATTCTACACGAGAATAAATGTAAGGAATAAATGATGGCGGTCTTTTGGGTAAATTTTTTGGCAATGGGGAGTAATTAATAAAATTTCTGCTAATAGCATATTCGTAAAAGCCAGATAATGCCGTATGCTTGATGAACCATGCAGAAGTGACAGGGGAATTTCCGTAAAGAAATTCAGCAACCATCTCAGTTGAAATATCCTCTATATCAATACTATCTCCTACCGATCTAGAGAAGGCTTTTAGGTATTTTCCATTAGTGTGAAATTTCTCTCCTATAGACTTTCTATAGGCAATATAATTAAGAATTAACGGTTTTAGCTTCATATCAAATCACCTATTTTCAAATCAGCAACCTTGCGTAAATTGGTGAGATCCACCTTCGCATAAATACGAGTACTTTCTAGGCTTTGATGGCCAAGATGATCGCTGATCTCCTTTAGAGAAACTCCTTCATTAATCAAGCGCGTGGCACATGCATGACGAAGAGAATGTGGTCCATAGTGCTTTAGGTCTATACCAAGAGGTTTCAGTCGTTTGCTAACTATTTGAAAAAAAGCTGCAGAACTTAATGGTCGGTAGGGCGCTCTTCGTGTTATAAATATCTCTCGGCAATGGCAATTATTCGGCCTTGCGTTTTGCAAGTAATTTAGAATCGCGTCGCCTACCGTTTGAGAAAGAGGAAATTTCTGAGATTTAACATTTTTTTCACGCCGCACATAAAGCACCTCATTTTGCCAATCAATATCTTCAAGCCGTATTTTCTTCACTTCCCCACAACGCAAACCATAAACGGTAAGCAACATTATTATAGCACGGTCTCGAATGTCTGTAGGATGATTTCCTTCAGTGCTTTCAAGTAGAATTTTCACATCATCCCATGAGGGACCGCTTGGGGGTGCTTCATGTTTATAAACTCGAGCCATTTTAATGGATTTAGCTAATCCTTTTTGACACAATCCTCTTTCTTCAGCGTATGTCAAAAAGGCACGTACTACAGAAGCCTGAGCCTGAATCGTACGTCTACAGCAACCATTAATACATCGCTCATGTGTTAAAACTTTATCGACATCCAAAGCGTTGAGCTGATGCAGTGAGCAGTTTTCTCCAGCACATTTGAAGAATTTTTTCAAAATACAAATTTGACCTTTGATTGTTGTTTGGGATAACCCTTTTTCCTGATCCATATAATCAACGTATTGGGTGATAAGCCCTGAAGCAGTTGTAGCTTTAATCTTAGGATGTTTTAAGCGTCCTTGCATGTTCAACCATTCGATTGCTACACTTTTAAAACGCATCATTGCGGTTTTTGAAAAGTCTCCCTGTCTCAGATAAATATTTCCCGTCGACCTTTTTGACCACTTATCCGCAGCTTTTTGAATTTCTTTTAGAGTAATTATTTCCTTTTTTTTCAATTTGAGATAATCAATAATGGCCAAAAGGTAATGAGCTATAGAACGAAGAGTGCTCAAAGTAGCTCCATTGTCAGACCAGTATTGGAGGTATTTTAAACGTTCCTCTAATAGTGGCGCATTGACGTGTCTTCGTAGGGCATGCCCCCTTTCAAAGATTTTATTAAATAAAGGAATTTGTTCTTCAGGAAGAGGTTCTAACCATTTGAGTTTTTTTAGCCAGTCTATGGCATACCAAACAAAACGTTCTTTCCCGCATTTGGAAAAAGGCGCTCTTTTTTGCGGATGATTATATTGATAGTGTCCCCAATCATTTGCAGCCTTCTCTATTTCATCTAGAGTTATGCTCCTGTAAGTATCTAAATGTAAGAATTCAACGATTCTCAAAAGATAATTGGCAGCATCTTTAAGAGTATTTAGTGATTTTCCTTCATCAGCCCAACATTGAATATATGCAAGCCTTTCATCCAATAATGGAGCCTCAAGATGACGCTTTCTGTAGAAAGAACGTTTGATGAGTTGATCCCACATAACTCACCTCCCATTTTTCTTAATAACAGAATAGGAAAAATAGATGAAATTATGTTGTGTAGAAACTTAATTTCGATGAGAATTTACCTATGGAAGCGGAATGGACAACACATAAGTGACTACGCCACATAAGAATTAAAAATAGATGACTTTCGACCAGATTATAAGGGCCAAATGGAACTGTATCTTCGTTGGTTGGACAAGCATGAACGTGGCCCCGAAGAAGAACCTCCAATGGGGCTTATTCTTTGCGCTGGAAAAAAGAATGAACGTATCGAGTTACTAGAGTTAGACCGTTCAGGAATTCATGTCGCTGAATATCTTACTGCACTGCCATCTAAAAAGATGCTTCAAGAAAAGCTACATAAAGCGATTGAACACGCACGTCAACGATTTGAATCAGAGGAAACTGGAGAAAAATAATGCGACAAAATGCATCTGAGAGATTTACTAGGATACTTTCAGAGCTATACGATAGAATTTATAATTATTGCATTAAGCAAATAAAAAATGAGTTGGTCTTTGGGGCTTGCATGGTGTCTCCTAAGTATTCTTCTGTACCTTGCCCGCCAAAAGCAGTTCAAGATGAGATTGAAAGGCGTGTAGCAAATTATTTTGGTGAAACAGAAGCCGTAGGATATTGTTTTCGGTATTCTTCCATCCCCTTAAGTCCTAGAAAGAATCCTCAAGCAATTTCAATAGAGGACTATCAAATCAGTTTTAACCTCATTTCCCGCGAGAATTGTAACTAGGCCTTTCGTAATCCGCTAAAAAAA
>CAZZJE010000216.1:0-5234 GCA_964654295.1 uncultured bacterium
CTTTAATGCTTCACAAAACTCCTGACTCTCTCCTACAGGAAGCTTTCGAACTTGATCAATAATTTCCTTGATTGTCCACGGCTTAAATCCACGCCAAGCATTGTAGCGATAAACTCTCTAGCTATTCTGTGACCCATACGAAACCGGCCAAGACATAAGTTGGTAAACGCCTCTAGCCGTGGACCCAGCAGGTATGTTTCATTGTCTTCAAGCTTAGGGGTGGCTACTAGCTCGCAGCGGGGACACCGGTATTCATAAAGATCCCATTGATGCACAAGCGGTTTGATTTCAGGTAGTTCGATTTGCTGCCACTTTACCACCTCTCCCGTCGTTTTCATTGCTGAACGGCATCTTGGGCATGTATCTATACGTCTTTCGGTTCGGGAAGTGACTTCTGTTTCAGGAACTAGCTGGCGAGAAACTCCAGGATGAAATGGCCGTTTCTCTTTCCTTGGCACAGGAGGCAAATTGGTTTTTTGATCGGAAGAAGGCGGTTTAGAGCTATTCTTAGAATTTGTCTTGAGTTGGGACTCCAGGTCTGCAATACGCTTTGTCAACTGAATGACCAAAGCTCTCAACTCAGCAACTTCGGCTTTAAGGGCAGCATTTTCTGCTTTAAGGGTGGCATTCTCAATTTGTAGTTCTTCGTATGCAGGCTTCATGAGTGCCAAGATACCTATTCATATCCAAAAACACTACAAAAAATTAACTTACGTACCCCCGTGACCGATTACTTAAACTTAGGAATCTAGCCATTGATTTTCAAAGAGAAATGAGTTATATTTAACGGTTTGAAGTACTTGAGATATTTCCTTAATAAGTAGAAAATTAAAATGTTATTAACGTTAAAAACATCGCGATATCCAGCAACAGAACTTGGATATTTGCTGCACAAAAATCCAGCAAAATGTCACATATTTGATCTGTCCGTAGGAAAAGCGTATGTTTTTTTCCCTGAAACCGATCTAAATAATTGCTGTGCTGCTTTATTGCTTGATGTTGATCCTATTGCTTTAGTGAAAAGAAAGAAAGGACGTTCGGATGATAGTTTCATCCTTGGGCAATATGTTAATGATCGTCCTTATGTTGCCTCTTCATTTTTGAGTATGGCTATTGCCAAAGTCTTCAATCAAAGTTTGAAAGGAGTGTGCAAAGAAAAGCCAGAACTTCTATCTGAACCTTGGCCTTTCGAAGTATGGATCGTCGCGTTACCTTGTCAGAGCAAGACTGGAAAGGATTTAATAAAAAATCTTTTAGAGCCTCTGGGCTATCAACTCACTATAAATGAATATCTATTGAATGAAAAAAATCCAGATTGGGGCAATGCTCAAACCTACACAGTTATACTTAAAAAGACTTGTTTTTTGAAAGACTTGCTCTCTCACTTATACGTACTCATTCCAGTGCTGGACAACCAAAAACATTATTGGGTTAGCGAAGATGAAATTGAAAAATTGCTAAAGCATGGCGAAGGGTGGCTTTCTAATCATCCAAGTAAAGATTTAATTGTTTCAAGATATCTTAAGCGTCAAAGGGATTTGACAGATGAAGCCCTGACGAGATTATGTGAGGAAGAGGGACAGCAAATAGACATAATCGAACGAGTTCATGCAAATGAAGAAGAAAGGCTCGAAAGTGGATTGTCTTTACATTTACAAAGAATGCAAGCCGTGTTGAATGTCTTAAAAGAGCATCAAGTTAACTCGGTAGTCGATCTTGGATGTGGAGAAGGTATTCTTATTAAAACTCTCTTATGTGATCCTTCATTTAGCCACATTCTTGGTGTCGATGTTTCATATAAACAATTAGAACGTGCAAAACAAAAGTTGAATCTAGATCGTTTGCCTCCCTTGCAAAGGAAAAGAATAGACCTTATTCAAGGATCGCTCAATTATACGGATAAACGCATTCAAGGCTTTGATGCAGCCACACTTATTGAAGTTATCGAACATCTTGACGTTTCTAGGCTGTCTACATTGGAATACGTTGTTTTTGGTGACGCAAAGCCAAAGCTTGTCACCATTACAACCCCAAATGCCGAATATAATGTTAAGTTTGAGGAGCTGCCCAAAGGGACCTTTCGTCATAAAGACCATAGATTCGAGTGGACAAGGAAGGAATTTCAAACATGGGCCGAAAAGATAGCAAATCGCTATGGTTATTCCGTCAGTTTTCAGGCTATAGGTCCAGTCGATGAAAATCTTGGCGGCCCTACACAAATGGGTGTTTTTATTAAACAATAAATAGCAAAATTCATACTTCCTATGGAACAAAATATCATAAAAATACCCGAGTTATCTCTCGTCCTCCTCGTTGGAATTTCGGGATCAGGAAAATCAACATTCGCCCAAAAGCATTTTAAACCTACTGAAGTAATTTCAAGCGATTATTGCCGTGCCCTTGTATCTGATGATCCAAATGACCAGTCTGCGACAAATGATGCTTTTGACGTTCTGGCTTACATTGCTTCCAAGCGCTTAGCAGCTGGTAAGTTAACAGTGATTGATGCGACCAATGTTCAACCAGATTCAAGAAAAAACTTACTTAATTTAGCTAGGCATTATCATTGCATTCCTGTAGCAATTGTGATTAATACCTCCGAAAAATTATGCATCGAACGCAATAAAAAAAGAGCAGACAGAAGTTTTGGAGACCATGTTATTAAACAACAAAGCAACCAACTCAAACGCTCCCTGCAATATCTCAAAAAAGAAGGCTTTCGGGATGTTTACAAGATTGAAACTTTAGAGGAAGCAGATTCAGCTGTTATCCAAAGAGTAAAATTGTGGAATGACCTTAAGCATGAACATGGACCTTTTGATATCATTGGCGATATCCATGGCTGTTTCGAAGAACTTTCAGAACTTCTAAAAACTCTTGGATATATCATTTACCATGACAGCAAATATATTGTAAGCAATCCACACGGACGAAAAGTAATATTTTTAGGGGATCTTGTTGATCGAGGACCTAATACCCCTGCTGTACTAAAATTAGTCATGGATATGACAGAAGCAGGTGTCGCTTTATGCGTACCTGGTAATCATGATATAAAATTAATACGAAAACTCAAAGGTCAAGATGTCAAGGTAGCTCATGGCATGCAAGACTCCTTGGAACAATTAGAGCAAGAGTCCAAGGATTTCATTCAACGAGTGATTGGTTTTATTGATGGCTTAGTTAGCCATTATGTGTTGGATGATGGTAAACTGGTTGTCGCCCATGCTGGTATGAAAGAAAGTTATCAAGGACGCGGTTCAAAAACGGTACGAGAGTTTGCGCTCTATGGCGAAACGACTGGTGAAACAGATGAGTATGGTCTACCCGTCCGATATGCTTGGGCTAATGAATATAGGGGTAAGGCCATTGTGGTTTACGGTCATACACCCATGCCAGCTTCAGATTGGTTAAATAATACAATCAATATAGATAACGGCTGCGTTTTTGGTGGAAAATTGACGGCGTTGAGATACCCTGAAAAAGAGTTAGTATCTGTGGTTTCAAAACAAGTATATGCCAAACCTGTAAAACCACTTTTAGTTGAAGTTTCTGATCATAAAGTTCGTTCGGGGAACGATATTTTAAGCTTAAGCGATGTCTTGGGTAAGAGAATCCTTTCAACTCGTTTACATAATAATGTGACCATTCTTGAAGAAAATTCGATAGCCGCTTTAGAAGTCATGAGTCGCTTTGCCATCAATCCCAAATTACTCATCTACCTACCCCCCACAATGTCCCCTACTGAAACAAGCGATGATCCCAAATATTTAGAACATCCCAATGATTCCTTCAGATTCTTTCGAAAAAACAGAATATCTAAAGTGATATGTCAAGAAAAACACATGGGCTCAAGAGCTATTGTGATTATCTGTAAAGACACAAATGTTGTTAAGACCCGCTTTGGGGTTGATGAAGATAGAATTGGTATTTGTTACACTAGAACTGGAAGAAATTTTTTTACAGATACTCAAATAGAATCTCAATTTTTGAATAAAGTTCACGGGGCCGTTGAAAAAGCTGATCTATGGGCAAAATTGAATACTGATTGGATCTGTTTGGATTGCGAATTAATGCCTTGGTCGGCAAAAGCTCAGGAGTTAATCAAAGAACAATACGCTTCTGTTGGTGCAGCAGCGCAATCGAGCCTATCGATGACTGTACAACTACTTGAAAAAGCACTTAAAAAGAACCCTGAGATTGCAGATCTTTATTCAAAATTTACCTCCAAATTAGAAATGGTCGATGATTACATTCGATCATATGAACGATACTGCTGGCCAATCACATCTATCGAAGACTATAAATTAGCTCCATTTCATATTCTTGCAAGCGAAGGCAATGTCCATGTAGAAAAGGATCATGGCTGGCATATGGATGTAATTAGCCAGCTTGTTGCAGCAGACAGTTCGCTTTTCAAGGAAACCCAATCCAAGATCGTTCATATCGAAGATACTCAAAGCTGTGAGGAGGCGGTGAATTGGTGGTTACAATTAACTGAACAACTAGGTGGTGAAGGTTTTGTTATTAAACCTTATGATTTTACTGTAGTGGGTACTCATGGATTAATTCAGCCAGGTCTTAAGTGTCGCGGACGTGAATATTTAAGGATTATTTATGGTCCCGAATATACAATTCAGGAGAATTTAGAGCGCGTTAAAGCCAGAAATGTTGCGAAAAAACGTTCCTTAGCTCTTAGAGAGTATGCATTAGGAATTGAAGCATTAGAAAGATTTGTCAAACGAGAGCCTCTTTATAAATGCCATGAAGCTGTATTTGGTGTATTGGCCTTAGAAAGTGAACCCATTGATCCAAGGTTGTGAAATTTTAGGCTAGAGTTTTCTAAAAGCGTAAAATTAATATTTTAAGAATAATCTTGCGATGCAATCGCTCGCTAAAAGTACCATCAAAATCCGATAGAATCCAGTAGTATTTTAGTCTTAACTGCCTTAAAATCATACTCAAAGCGGCTGAATCGTATCGGATTGAATAGACTTCTCCCGCATTCGTAATGCGAAGGTCGCAGGTTCGATTCCTGTTTTTGGCTGTTTCACTGATTCCGCCTCTATTTATCTCTCTAATCGCATCGCGTAAACTGCATGTTGCTTCATCAATTTGTCCTTCATCTCCAACCTTAAATTTTGGAAAAAAAGGCTTTGTCACGCTTTTAATGCAGGCAAGGAGGCGCTGTTTTTTCTCATTCGAACAATCCATGCTTTTTAAAAAAACAGGAAGAG
>CAZZJE010000217.1:0-5171 GCA_964654295.1 uncultured bacterium
CTTTTTTTTAGCGGATTACGAAAGGCCTAGTTACAATTCTCGCGGGAAATGAGGTAATCATCGGACAAAGATCCGAGAATTGGCGAACCTAAAAATTGTCCCAAAGGATAGGCGGCCAAGGTGATTCCTAGAAAAATTGCACGGCTAGTGTCTCCCCATGCATTTGGTATAATGGAATAATCGGGATTGAGAAAAAGGGCAGGAAAAATAAGGTAGGGCATGGAGATACCAACAAACCCTAAAAAGACGATGATTAGGATTACCCAGAATTGTTTTTTTTGTGTTGTCCTTGCATTCATGAGTTTATACTAACACCTAAAGAGAAGATTTCTTCAATCTTTCTTTTTGCTTGTTCTATGAGCTCAAAACGTCTAAGAGCCTGTTCGTAGGAATAATGGGTCTTTGAAATGTTACCCTTAAATTTGGGAGGTTGCTTCTCAATTCGGATTGTGAGATCAAGGTGATGTTCTTTGATTTTTGTTTCGATGTGCAACATATCTCTTTGCAATACTTTTTCAAAAGAGAGATTGCTTCGATTAGGGTCAGGCAAAAATTTGTTGACCTCTTTGCAAAAATCACATGCGCATGAAATCTGACCGACACGTGTCAAGCTTATTGGTGCTACGGGAGATGAAGAATAGTGCTCTTGCGCATATTTTAAGAAATCGCGGGCAATAATCTTGAAAATTCCAAGATCACCAAGTTGACTTTTGTGACTTTCTATAAGGTTGAGCATGGCTGGAGCATAAATCAAAAAGAGATTGGTCGGTTCTTTATAATTGCTGATCGATGCGATCACCTCATTTGCAATTTGTTGATTTCCAATAACAGTCAGCATCTTAAAAATTTCAGCAAGCGCATGTTTAGCCTTGTTTGGGTCTTGGATTGTAATGAGAGATTTTACTACTTCTTGAAACCATTGTATGATCAGAGCGCGACTTTCTGGAGAGATGGGTTTTTCTAATAGTAATGCATGTAACCAGGCAAGCACTTTCAGGGCACCGAATCGCATGTGTTGAAGGAGAAGGTCGTGAATCTCTTTGGTAAAAACAACCCATGAAAATTTGTCCAAGGTTTGAACCAATGTTTTAACAGAGATCTTTGTCAAATCACGGTACAGTTCCAACTCGATCGTCTTTTTTAAAATCTCCACATCTCCCAAAGTAATAAAGTATTCCATTAATTCTTGTAATTCAGTGGATTTTTTATTATCAATGATATGATGCGCTAATTGGATAGCAGTTTTACGATTTTCTCCTTCTTTTACATCGTCCTCTTTGATTAACTTTTTCAAATAGTGGATAGCAAATGCAATGTCACTCTTGAAAACAATCTCTAGGTCACGCCTTTCTGGCCACATAATGATGGCTCCTCGATGATACCACAATTCTTTTGTAGCTCCTTCATTTCCTGTGGCTTCTGATATTGAAATTTCTCGACCAGGTCCCTTGCGCAAAGAGATTTCCGTAAGAATTTGATCTTCTTCCAGAGTGAGCTCTTCCACCTCAATTTTTTCTCCTGTTGGACTAATGAAGTGATGAGCATACACCTCTTGACAAGTGACTTCACATTCTTCATATTCCCCATTCCAACAATCCCCATAACTTTCTTCAAAGTAGCTCACTAGACATAAGAAAACTTTACACTGATTTTGTTGTGCTATCTTGAACAAAAGAGAGGCTTTTGCGAAATCATGATTTTTAAGATTTTCAATTGCTAGGTTTTGTTCTGAATAGGAATGATCTAATAGATATGTCAGTGTAAGATTTTCGTTCTCCTTTTGACTCCAACTTTGAACGTGGGCATTCACTTGATCAATAATCTTTTCTTGTTGGGATAAACCAGGTTGTTTAACTCTGTTGGCAATGGCCAAATTGTAGATCAAAGATAATCGGAATCCAGACTGGATGGGGAGCACTTCGTGGTAGCAATCTGCATAAAATGCTGCGTATTCAGGATAAAATTTACTTTTTCCAGCAAAAGAATATTGCGTTTGTTCTGTGCCGTGCCGAATGATTAACTCTCCTCCTTCATGAGTGGACGGCAAGTTGATCACCATAGTAGCGAACATGTTCGGAATTTTTTCGGTATCGCGATGTTCTTTAAAAAATGAGCCTTTTGCATAGAGCAAAACCTTATATAATTCGAAATGAACTTTGCAATCGGACAAACCCAATTTTTTTGCTACCTCCTTGCAAGCTTTTTCTACAATGAGGTTCCATTCAGGATTAGATAGTTTTACCATTTTTGATGGGACTTGCCAAACATTGCGTACAGTTTTGTCTACGATCGTTTCTTCTTTGCGACCAAATGGAGCTTGTTCACATTGATCGACGATATCTTTGGCTTGATATTCTGAAAGAGGGAGAGAGATTTCACCCACATTCTCAATCATGAGCCCTGGAAAAATAGGATCCATCTTCCCAAAGGCTGAAAATGTTCCCGAGCTTTCTATTTGTTTCATCAATTTAACGAATGGGTGCATCTTTAGCCTCCAGTGCTTATTATTGAAGGCAGAAAATAGCCTAATTTTTTCACGTGTCTTCGGAAATGTTCTTCTCGTTCATTGAGAACGATTAATTGCCGCTCTGGTACCAAGAATGTAAACTTTTTCAATTCACGATCGTTCGCAAGTAGCAAAGCAAGATGAGCATCTTGGCATTCAATAAGAACATACGATCCTCGTTTGGAGAGTTGTCCATTTTTCTTCTTGAGGTCATCAAAAAAAGTGCGGAAAATTGGGGGAAAATCCTGATCGGCGGAAAGAGCCATCAATTGATTTTCAATTTCTTTAAGAGGGATCCCTTGTTCCAATAAATTTATGATTTTTATTTTTGAAAGAGTCCAAAGGTTGTCGGAAACTTGATCACAGAAACGATCTATAATCAGTTTGTCAGATGGGGCAATGGTTTGTGTTGTCAGTGCAAGCTCTAGATTCGGGAGAAGCTTAAATAGAGTTTTGTTTTTGGGACTTCTTATCTCATAACAATTTGTGATTCCGAGTATCCATTCGCCAAGAGCTGTTAATCGAAAATATTTTAATCCATCGTATCGGCTCAAAGCACCAAAATCATCAGCTCCCCAAAGATCGTGATGGTCAGTAACAGATTCCCATGGAACTGTCAGGCATACATCGATGAGGCCTAATGTTGCAGCATACTCAAGTAAAAACGCTCGCGCAAAACGGCCATTGAGATGGTCCCAAGTCACATGATTGTATCCGAAACTGCCATGCTCTCGATCGCAGATATAAAGAGTCCAAGCATCCTTAATCACATCAAACCCCTGTCCTACAGCAATTAGGAATTTGAAAAAATCATGAATAGCAATCCATTTACCGGTGGGCATTTGTGCGAGTCCTTTTGCTAAAGCCTGCCTTCCAGTGGATGCAGGATATAGAGGATTTCTTTTCGCTTTTTGTCCTGCAATCATATCGATGCGGCTGAACTCATGAAATAGATCATTTTTAAGCCATGCTTCCCATAATAGACGAATGATCTCTTGTGGAGGCAGCTGAAGTGCTTTTGTCCCCTGGCGACTTAAAATTAATTTGCCATTTTCGATTTTAGCAAGTTTGCCCCCTATAAGAATGTGAGGCCATGCAAAAGAACGAATCCCTAATTCGCCCATTTGAACATCATATTCACTTTTTGCCTCTACATCAGCAGCATAAAAATCTCCTGCATGCAATAATTCTCGGATCTTTACAGCACTTGCAGATCCCACATTGCCAGTGGCAGGTCCCACTTTTACAAGACTTTGCTCGCATAGACGGAACATAGAGACAAGATCAGCTAACGCAGCCTGTTCTGTTTCATGAATGATAAGATCCAATTCTTCAGCCCCATCCCTAAACCTTCTGGGCACAACAAATTTTGTGGGTACTTGCTCGTAACTTTCAATTTTTGTCTTTTGTGGAACAGGGATAATTTCTTTTAGAATGATCAGTAAATCTTTCGTTAAGCTTCGACCTTTGTTAAAAAGAACTGCCAATGGGCTTTGTGTTTCTTTATCTCGACTCCAGTAACTCACTTCAAGTGTTGGACAAGATCCATATTTTGCCTGAACGCGAAAAGAATCAAACCTCCCAGAAAAGTTATGAACAGTTTCTTGCAAAGCTGACTGCTCAATCTTTGTTAATTTTGAATATAAGACTTTGAGATTTTCTTTTGCAAAAACCCAAGATACAAGAGATCGTATCAAGTCTTCCTTTTTTGCTTGTTTGGGAACCGACATGTAGGGCATTAACTTTTTCAATAAATCAAATCGTGCTTTGAGGTCTTGAATAGTATAGTCCATTAACGAATCAGCGTATGTTTCCATGATACCTCATTTCATATTCATATCCTTGCTCGATAAGAAAAAGCTGTCTTTTGAAGGCGAATTCTTGTTCGTCAGTTCCTTCTGAAACCAAAGTATAAAAATGGGCTGTCCGACCATCTTCTTTCGGTCTAAGTATCCTTCCAAGGCGTTGCGCCTCTTCTTGTCGAGATCCAAATTTCCCAGAAACTTGAATTGCCACTGTAGCATTAGGTAAATCGAGTGCAAAATTCGCCACAGAAGAAACCACGATTATTTTTTCAAGTCCTTTTCGAAATCGGTCATAAATTTCATCTCTTTGATGTTGAGGCGTTTTCCCATGAATACAAGGAATTTCAAAAGATTTTGCTATCGATTGAATTTGTTCTACATATTGCCCTATGATCAAGATGCTATCTTCCGAATGGGCTTGTATTAGTTCTGAAATCGCTTTTTGTTTCAGCGAATTTTCCGCTGCAATCCTAAATCGCTCTCGTTTCTCTGCTCTTGCGTAATCCATTTTAGTCTGTTCAGGCAAAGGAATCCGAATTTCGGTACATTTTGTTTGGGCAATCCATCCTTGTCTTTCGATTTCTCTCCACGGGATATCGAAACATTTCGGACCAATAAGTGAAAAGACATCAGTTTCTTTTCTATCTTCTCGGATCAAAGTAGCTGTGAGTCCCAATCGACGGACGGCTTGAACGGAAGCAGAAAATTGAAACACATGAGCAGGCAACAAATGGACCTCATCGTAGATAATCAATCCCCAAGGGCAAGCATTAAAAATGTCAAAGTGGAGAAATTCACTATTCTGTCCTCTTCTAGAAGTGAGCATTTGATAAGTTGAAATCGTCACAGGCCTGAGTTGT
>CAZZJE010000218.1:0-5145 GCA_964654295.1 uncultured bacterium
CACAGTGTGCGGTTCGTACTATAAAACTTTAGCTTCTAGCTTTAATCCTGTAAAAAGAGCTGCAATCGACTCTTTGAGCGACTCGATATCTAAACGGCTATTTGGATGGTTATTTGCACTCACGCCAAAAATTTCTAAAGAATCAAAAGCACTCTCTTGTGGTGGACCATAAATCCGGACTTCGCCTTTGTCGCTCTTTAATTCGTTTAAGACACCCCAGTTAGAGGTGTTAGAAGGGAGAGAAAAATTCAATTGGTCTAAGGATGTCCCCCAAATAGAAGAGGAGAGAGAGAGCAACGCCGCAACAAATAGAGCACGCATGAGGATCTCCTTGAAAATAAGGACAATTTAGTGGCTTTTCCGATAAGTAGGTTGAGAAGTTCCAGGAAGCCGGGTGAGCTTATAGCCTTGAGGAGCTAAGCTTTTGGCAAAATGGGATAAAAATGCGACTGCAAAATTAGGCTCCCCTATAGAAACTCTGCGGCCTTGATAACTAACTCCCGATAATTCGATCTCCTTTCTATAAGAAGCGGGGTATATTTCAACAGATTGACCAGACCCCGCTTGACTATATCCAGCAGCAACACGCGTATTATCAGGCCCCTCAATTATCCAATCGGGTTGGAGTTGCATAGATATCCTTAATAAAGAATCAATTAATTTTTAATGATATCACAACAAATCATTTAAATTCAAGGGTTCCTCGTTTAATTATTTAGCTGCCAAGAGTTTTTCAGCATAGGGTTTAATTAATTTTTCAAATAACACTTCAATCTTTTCTTCGGAAAAATCTTTATTACTTTTTGCCTTACGCTTAGCTAGTTCTACCCTACCCTTGCTTAATTTTCCCTCTTCATCCAGTTCAAATACCGAAGTCTTGATCGCTAAGAAATTGCCAATGATCTGTTTCATCTCATCCGCATCCATTCCGTCGGCGATCTCTTGTTGAAATTCCATCATTAAGATAGACAATTCACGTGGATTGATGTTGGGTTTGTTATTTTCAATATTTGCTGCGGATTTTTCAATCGCAATCCTTTGAAACTGCGTTGCCTGCTTTACCCAGTTGATAGATGTTTCATTGATTCCATGCTCCCTCAACAGTTCAAGCTGCTGATTCAAGACATTTTCCGATGTCATCCATTCGATAATTTCCGGGTCAAAAGAGAGCTCCATCTGCTCTAAGCTCAAGTATTCCATCGTAAGCAAATCTTTTTTAGGATTAGCACTTAAAATTCCACCATGATCAATTGCAAACGTATCAGAAACTGTTGCATTAATACGACAAAGGAGATTACCGCCATGCCGGTCAGCATTTAAAAAGCGCTGATCAAAAGCAGAGATACGAGTCATCTGAATATGAGACAGACTATTTAATTCTCTTTTATCCCCAATTTTTGTCATTAAACTAGTCAATGAGCAGCAATCTCCCTCAAAAGCTTGTACTGAGCCAACTAATCCCTGAATAATGACATAAGCAGTGGTTGGCACTGTAAAGAGACGCCTATTTCCCAATTGGTTAATAAGAGAGGCGATATGCTCACGCTTTGCCCCCTCTCCAGGCTGGATTCCATAAAAGAGAGGAGAATCGCTCTCATTTTGTATCCCTTCCCCTTGCTCAGGTTTAAAGACCCAGAGACGCTCGCCTTTTAAATTTTTTAGAAAGTAGCTTTGACTCATTCCGGCAAATTTACCTTTTTCTCCAATAGGCTCCATCGCAACACCATTTTCAAGAGCGATGACAGCTTCATAGAGGTTGAAAATAGTAATCACAATGTGGTTCGCACTTGTTGTATTGAGAAGTTCCCCAGCTTCCGCAGCAAATTTAGAATTAAAGATTTGTTGATAAAAATCTTTGATCTCTTCTTCGCTTACAGCACTGCGCTGTTCGAAACGTGCTTTAATGGTAGAAAAACAGCGTTCAAAGTTAGGATCAGACGAAGAGTCGATCTCCTCAGCTACTTTTTTACTCTCCTGACTAGAGATTAAAATAGCCGTCTCCCGGCTAGATCTTAAAGTGATTCCGTTAACAGTGTCTTCGTAACAAATCTGTTCGCTTATAGAAGCAATCACACGTTCAGTGGTTGCTTGAAAAACTTGAAAAGCTCTTTTGTTAAGATGAACTCCATGGGGAAGATCTATCGTGATCTCTTTACTTTTTAAATTGAAGTGACAAGGGCGCCAATTGTAAGCTTCACTCGAATTAGAGTATTGTGCAAGTTCTCCAGTGGAAATATTGATATATAACTGTTTAGAATTCTCTTTAAAACCTCGATTTTCTAAACAGGCGTGATGAATAACCTCTATGTTACTATACACTATTGGATTATACAACTCTTTAACTAACATCTATTAAAACCATTATTTGCTTTATCTGCCTCCAATTCTACCAATTGATGTTTGTCTTAATTTAAAACGTGGATAAAGAATTGATAAATTAGCAAAAGAGACTCCTCATTCCTCTTGAAAGGGAAAAATCGCTCTTTTCCATTCTTCCCTAGCAAAAAAGTCGTTCGCCAGCTATGATCATTTCGTCTAAATAAGATCATCTAAACTAAGCACCGATAGCTCAATCGGATAGAGTACCCGGCTTCGAACCGGGTGGTTAGAGGTTCGAGCCCTCTTCGGTGCGTCTTTCTAGCTGACAGTGTCAACAAAACTTCCTATTCTCTCACTCTCTCATCAAGCCTATGCCGACGCAATCGTTCAGCGTCTTGGTCGAGGACGCCAGCATGCGATTCATCTGTATGAGGAGTTTTTTCGTAATGGAACTTGTCAAGGACGCCACCCTGCTTTTTTAAATGCACAGCTGCTGCTGCAAGAAATCGTAGAAGCAACTGATTGGCAGCTCGCTGAAGTTAGCAATAAAAAAGAGGAGGGAGAGACCCAAAAGTTCCTGATGCAGACAGCTGACCGACTCGATGTTGAATCGGTGATTATTCCTATGCAGGCGGGTGGAACATTATGCATCTCTTCGCAAGTCGGCTGCAAAATGGGCTGCGCCTTTTGTGAAACGGGAAAGATGGGGTTACTACGTCATCTGACTCCGACTGAAATCGTTTCGCAAGTCTATTTAGCTCGCCATCAGCTAGGCGCTGCCATCAGAAACATTGTATTTATGGGGATGGGAGAGCCCTTTGATAATTTTGATGCTGTGATGCAGGCTGTCGAAGTGTTAACTGATCCACATGGATTTGGCTTTGGACGGCGCCATTTGACCATCTCAACAAGTGGTGTTGTAGAAGGAATTGAGCGCATGGCAGCTATGCGAGGATCCGCACCTAATTTAGCCGTAAGCTTAAACGCTCCCAACGACCTTTTGCGCAACCAGCTGATGCCGGTTAATCGTCATGCACCCCTTAGCCGCCTACGTCAAGCCATGGAAAATTATTGCCAGCAAACAGGCAGGCAAATTTTAGTGGCCTATGTTTTGATGGCAGGGATCAACGACAAGATCAGCGATGCGGATGAGTTGGCTCAATTTTTGAGAGGCTTGGACATCAAAATCAACTTGATCCCCTATAATGCCCAAAGCCGCGATCGCTTTGCTGCATCAACCTTAGAGACTCAGCAAGCCTTTTGGAAACGATTACGTGAGCATGGCTACTGCACTTTACTTCGCACAACGAAGGGCAGTTCTATTATGGCCGCCTGTGGACAGCTAGGCAATTTAAAGCTTAGGCAAGAGAGATCGCGTATTTTGCAAGCTAATCAAACTCTTTTTGAGCCACTCAAATAAATTTTCTGCTTTTATCTACATTCTCTTCGCGCTATAATTAGGCTAAGAAAAGGGCTGATCGTCCGATGTTCTCAACTTTAACGTACCGAGGTCATATTTATGAGCCGAAAATCTAAAGCAGCAGAGTTTCTCCAAGAGGGGTACAACATCTCTATCACAGGACGACATGTTTCAATTACAGAAGCGATGAAGGATTACGCTCTCGAAAAGATCTCTAAGATTGAGAAGTTTTCCCAAAGGATCATTGATGTAAACATCATCATGGATATCCAAAAGGGTGGTGAGCATCGCGTAGATATTATCATGAAAGTTGATAATATCAAGATCAAGAGCCATGCCTGCACAAACGAGATGTATGCTTCAATCGATATAGCTGTTGGTAAATTAGAGAGACAGTTACTTCGCTATAAAGATCGCATTCAAGACCATCAGGCCAAAGGAAGAAATGTCGTTGACATGCGCGTCAATGTCTTCCGCAACCCTGAAGAGGACGAAGTTGCCAATTATAACAAAGATATTGAAGCAGAAAACGCTAAGCGAGCAGCACTCGATAGCAAGCCAGGGCGCAGCAAGCAGCCGATTGCTCAGGAGACCCGTCAGCTGAAAACATTGACAGTCGATGAAGCAATCATGAAACTTGACCTTTCAAAAGATTCTTTCCTTATCTTCCGTAACGAAGAAGATCAAAAAATAAAAGTTCTTTATCGTCGTAAAGATGGTCATTTTGGCCTGATTGAACCTGAACATAAGTCATAATGGCTGAAGAGTTAATCTACTGTTCTATTCGTACCGAGTGGGTAAAATCTTCGCCTGAAGAGAAGGTGCGCCAGCACCTTCTCCATTCGATGATACAGTTAGGCTATCCAGCCTCTCTAATCGTCGTCGAAAAGAGGCTTAAAGAGCTTCCCCATATTCAGCAAACGTCGCACTCCTTGCCTAACAGACGCATTGATATCCTCTGCTACGCTACAGGCCTTCATCCCGATGTTCCACTCTACCCCCTTTTAGTCGTCGAATGCAAAGCCATTCCTTTGAATCAGGCTGTGTTACGCCAAGTCGGGGGGTATAACTATTTTATTGGAGCGCTCTATTATGCGGTGGTTAATCAGATGGGCAGCAAAACGATTCGCTCGGGGAAGCCTCTCGATGAAGAGCATGTGATGCCCTATCTACCAAGCTACAGTGAGTTGTTAGAGAGGTTAAGCAGAAAACTATAAACTGCAGTTCTGTAAATCAAAAATGCGCTGATCCCAGGTTTGATTTTTCAACACATATTCCTGTCCTAAAGCAACCTCTCGCTGCCGCAAAGATTCATCATTTAAAATCTGAGCCAGCTCCTCTTCGACCTTGGAATGGCGCTGTTGCGTATAAAAGCTCACTCCTCTCCCCTCTCCAATAACCTCGCG
>CAZZJE010000219.1:0-5055 GCA_964654295.1 uncultured bacterium
TGCAATATAGTTTTTTACTACCGACTGAACGCTCACAATTTTTAGGAAAAAAGGTCTAAACTATAGTCATCTCGACCGTAGCTAAAGGCTTCAAACGCTCGTGTGAATGTTTACCAGTAGAGATTCTAAATCGAGAGGTTGCTCTTCAATTAATAACAGAGAGTTAATTGCATTTTGCAATTCAACTTCTGGGTTAAATTCTTGGTTTATTTTCTTTAAGATTAAAAATCTTTCTATTGTAATCAAGGTTTTGATTTTTTCTTTGACAATGCTAGGTAGCAAGTTGTCATCTAAATGATTTAAACCCGTGAATTTCTTTAAATGATTTTCAGCATCTCGTAATTTTTTAGTGTCTAATTCAATTCTGTTGAGTAATTTATTTTTCTTTTCTTGGAATTTTTTTATGTTACGAGCTAACCCTTCGTTTAACGATAAAAGTTTTTCATTTTTTTCTTTTGATTCGATTAATTGACTAACTTGATTGATCTCATCCTGTTTATTCTTGATGACCTCTAAGAATTTAGTTTGCTTAGTTTGAAGATCAGCTAACTCTCTCTCTTTATTTGTCTGTACCTCATGCCGTCGAAGAAAAATGTTTAAATGTTGTTTCGTTTGTCTAATTTTATCTTTAAAACTTTTTGACAGATTAAGTTGTTCTTCTACAATTTGAGATTCTTGACTGTTACCTGGTATTTTATTTAATAGATTTGCGATTAAGCTAATTCTTTTATTAGCGTATCTAAAGAGTTGTTGGATAGATAACGGTTTCTCTTCGTATAAATTTGAAGGAAAGACAATGCTTAACAAATGATTGTGACAATTTTCAAAGTTAGTTTCTTTTTGACTCTTTTCTAAAAACGTTTGAGATGTTCTAAGTGAAAGTGTTAAAGGATCAATTACTTGGTTGAGCTCAGCTTGAGAATTTTTGATTTGATATAAGTCTGCGTCGGCCGTTTGAAGAGCTTTTATACTTCTTGTTAATTTTTGTAGTTCAGATTGTAACAGAACCTTATAAGAGCCATTTGATTCAACTTGTCCCTGTTCTAAATCCAACAAAGTATACTCTCTAATTGTAGGTAAGCTAATTTTTTTAATATTTACCTGGCGAGATTTTAATATAAATAATTGGTTATGACGGCAAAGCAACCGTATAGGCTCTCCTAAACTCTCTAATCCAAAGCGATTTTGCTTGTTAGGAGCAGGAACTCCTTGTTCAAAGTCGCATTGGTCGATTTGATAAACCCAGATAGGTTTACCGATGAATCGCGATAAATTGTTTAAAAACTGTGCCGGCTGCAAAAATTGTCTTTCATTTTCAACAAACGTATCGAAATTAGACAGAGCTAATCTAATTGGAATCTCTATAAAATTAGTTTGCACAAATTTCTTAAATTTTAATTCATGCTCTTTTTTGGCTAATTGTGCTACAGCGTATTCTTGAGCAGCTAGTTTGTGTTTTTCAACAAATAATTTAAATGTGTTGTGGAAGCTTTCTAATTCTGATGGATCTAATTCAGATGGTGTAAGATTTAGAGTTAGCTCTTGCTCTTTTTTTAGCAAATATTTGACAAATTCTAATTCTTTAAGCTTGCTCTTTTGTTTCTCTTCAAGGCTTTTTTTCTTTTTGACTTCAGGGAGGAGAGTAGGTCGAGGTTTATTTTCTTGCCGGAGTTTATCTTTTTCGATTAGCTCATTCTTTTTAGCTTCAATCGTTTGATCAAGTTGAGTAACATCTACCTCTTTTAGATCGAAAAATTCTTTTAAAAATTTTTCGGCTTCCACCTTTTTATTAATCACACGATTTAGATCATCAAGTTTTTTCTTGTAAGTGGCCTCTTTTTGTTTTGCATCATCCCATAGCGTGGTAAAACTTGTATCAAGTGCACTCAATTTTTCTTTTTTGGCTTTGCTGTCTTCCTCTTTTTCTAGTTGCTTTGTTTTCTCGATATTTTCAGCTAGCTTTTGAGAAGCCTCTTCATACTCTTTTTTTATCGTAGATAGTTGATTTTCTTCATTTATCTTTCTCTTGGGAAATGCTCGTAATAAATCTCTAGCCTGATTGAGTTTATTTAAGAGTTCTCTTGTTTCTTTCGAAAGAGTGAGTTTTGTAGGCGACGGAATTGTCTTATTAGCCTTTTCTAGCTGGTTTTGCTTGTCCTTTGTCTGCATTAAAATAAGCAGTTTTTGGCCATATTGCAAAAGCTCTTCATCATTTAGCTCTCGGCTAAGTTGATAGATTTCTTCTGGAGCAACTATTTTAAGAAGAGTTGAACAATTTTCTCTGTATCTATTTCTAGCTACAATTGCTTGAGTCCGCAGAGCATAAGTCGGTTTGTCTGATGCCTGTTTGTAATTTTTTTCTGCTTCTAAATAAGCTGCTTTTAAATTTTTATGATCTTCTAATGTAATCTCTAAAGTTGTGATGCTAGACTTAAGTTGCATTTCCGGACTAATCCGACTATTTTTTCCAGACGCAATGTAAGTATATTGATCTAACTCAGGCAAAGAGAGTTTTTTAGGTTGTGAAGCTTTTAACTTATTGGCTGTAAGTTGTTCGGAAAAGGATAACGCTCTTCTAACTGGTGAACTGATTGAAGGGGAAGAATATTTAGGGGAGGGAGGAGGAGGAGGAGGAGGAGCAGCAGGGCTAGGAGGTGGTGTTGTAATAGGGTGACTTCTAGGTGATGTTGGTGGGCTACGAAATAGGACCTTGTTAGGGTTGTTGCTATTTTCAGTCGACGTTGAGCCTAGTGCAATTTCAATACTAGAAATGTGGCTACTTTTAATAGGCGTTGAGCTAGCGACACCTTCATTGGTTGTCTTTGCACTTGAATCGAAAATTCCAAGATTCCAAAGTTTTAATAACCCGATGGCTTGAGAAGGTGGGTTTTGCATTAAAACATTAATAAGAGCTGTAAGATGGTCTAGTTGTTGAATGTTAAAATCAACAGCAAGTTCCGTAAAGCGTTCAGGGTTTTTTTGTACTAATGCATTTGCCCAGGCAAAGTGCAATTCTTCGCCATTAAACTTCTTTAAAATATGGCTATTTAAAAGGGTTGGGTCTTTCTCAACAGCTTCTTGAACAAGATTCAGAAGTTGTTTGTCATCCTGAATATCAAAATCTGGATAATTGTTTAGAAAGAACTCTGCTGCTCCCGATTGAATCAATTGTTTTGCTAAGTAGATACGATCTTCTCGCTTTTCTATTTTCACGGCAGTGAAAACATGTTTAAAAGATTCTAAATCGACTCCGATTAAATTCGGTAAGATCCGTTCAAAGAATTTTTGATGTTTAGAAAGAGTTTCTGTTGAAAACTTAAAATCAGAATATTTTTTGACTGCGGCTTCAGGAGATTTTTCATAAAGCTGCTGAAAAAGTTCTATAGGATTTCTATCAGTTAGATGACGCGACTGAATCTCTAAAAAGAGAGAAACACATTTTGTGGCTTGCTTTGGATAGCGTTGGATGAGGGTCATGAAGAATTCTTCACTAGCCAAATCGCTGTCTAATTGCTTTTTAGCCGCCGAAGTGAGACCTCTGCCTTTATAAGTTTCTCTTACGAGAAGTTCAAACGTATTAGGGGCGATCAGAAACAGATCGACTAGCAACTTTCTGCGGCGCTGTTGATCCTCGACTTTCTGCTTTTCGTATAGAAATTCAAAGATTTTACTCTTTTCTGAATGGCTCATCAAGCATTTTAAGCTGTCGACAACCAGTTCTTGAGGTAGTGCGTACGGGCATTTCAATAAAAGCTTTTCTAGAGCTATTGGATATCTCTTTTCAATCTTTTGAATGACTTCGGCAAAAAAGTTTGGATTTTGGATCTCTAAATGCTCAATTTCATGGATAATTTTATCGATCCCTGTTTGATGAGCCAATGTTGAAGCTTCTCTTCTATATAAACGAGGGGAGCTTAGAGGTGAACTAGGGGAATTTGTATCAGGATCGATCTCTTTTGAAGAAATTGTGGTTTTGAAACACATTCCTTCTGCCATCGCCTGTTTCAGAGAGTCAGAACCTTCTTCCTGAGCTTTTAAGTAGCTATCGAGACTGGCTTTTACAAGTGTGATCGCTTCAGCCTCATTTCTAATTGTATAATAGAATCTTTTATAATCTAGAAGATTGCTTTCATCCTTTTTTTGCTTTTTATATACTTCAGAATTAGGAAGCTCTAGCCAAACTAGATGAGGAGCCTCTTGGCAAAGATACAAAGCTAATTCGAACCACAGCTCGTCAGTAAATGACACTAACACTTGGTAATGGTCATCAACATAGCCTTGGTAATGAGTCACCAAATGTTGGTATGAAAACCACTTCGTATAATTCGCATCATAAGCTCTGTCATTTGTTGCCTTATCTCTATAATAGAGGGCTAATTGTTTTAATATGCGCAGCCACTGCTCAGGTTTATACTGTTTTAATAGGTAAGAGAGGGGTTTTGCGTTTTCAAAAACTTTCCAGTTGCCTTGTTCAGAAAAATCCCAAAATCCTGTAGGGAAATCGTTTAATTGATCCAAGCAATTAGAAACATGGGTTGTAGTAGACATTGTCTGGATATTAGGAGAAGGCATACGACACTCAATTAATCTTTTTGAAAATTTTTACGTAAATTAAATCAGTAAAGATCAAATAATTCAAGAAAACAAAAAATTATCGCTTTGTTTTAGGTTTTGAGTTCAATTGCTATTTCTTTAGCAATAAGAGATTTAAATTTTTTTAGAAAAAGTTTAGACGAGCTTTTATAATTTTGTGCGACATTCAATAAGAATCTTTTTAACTAGATGACGAACAGTGATTAAATTGAATGTTGTGTAAGCTTCAGTGATGTTTTGGCTATTTTGTTTGGAATACTTTCCAATTAATTTTTGTGCGTTTGAGGTAAATGTCATTAATATCTGCTCGGCTTCGATAAAATGCTTACCCAATTTTCCCAATTCATAATAGTAATGTTGGTCATAAGGTTCACGATCTGATTTAATGAGAAGAAAAGTAGTGGAATTTGCGTAAGCTTCAACTTTTTGTTGGACCCAGTTGGAGGATAAAAGGGCTGGATC
>CAZZJE010000220.1:0-5015 GCA_964654295.1 uncultured bacterium
GATTCAAGGAGCTATTCTCTCCTTTGTCTTAGGCCCCTTCTTTGGTTAAAGAATTTGCCTATCAACACCTTGGTTTTAAGATCTTAAAACCGAGGTGTTAACATCATTCTAAAGATGACTTCCTACAACTATTAGCAAGCAGATGCGCCTGCCGAGTTGGTTCTGGCAAACGATACTTACGTAGAGAGTGCTTTACAAGCTCAACTGCGGTTGAAAGAGTCACTTTATGGCCGGCTGAGATGATAAGCGGATTTGACCGCGCTTTTGATCTCAATAAAATGGCTATTTCCTCTCCCTTCCAAACAAGCGGAACTTGGCTGCCAGCAACCTCCCCTAACGGACTGGCTGGGCGTCCCACAAGGATTGATTTCGCAACTCCAATTGTAGGAATATCAAGCAAAACACCGATATGGGAGGCGATCCCAAGGCCTCGAGGATGACTAATCCCATGTCCATCGATCATGATGAGATCTGGTTTCTGTTTCAGCCGCTCAAAGGCATGGATTAATGCGGGAGCTTCTCGAAAACCTAATAATCCTGGAACATAGGCAAACTCCTGCTTCTCGGCAAAAGTTGATTGCTCGATAAGCTCTAATTTTGGAAAAGAGAGAAGAGCAACTGCTGCATAGATCATCTGCGCTGGATCATACAAGTTATTACTGACATCCATCCCAGCAATCCAGTGCGGCTCGACACAAGAGTCCGATAAAACCACAGCTGCAGCCATCTCATGTTGAGCCGCGATCGCTTCTTCTATCGATTTAGGAAAGAGCCACTCCTCTTTCATTTCGATTTAAATTCGACCATAAGAGCTTCGATGGGATGGTCTGACTTATTGAGCGAGCTGTGAAGTTCTTCTAGTGGATCAACATCGCGTTTGATGACGACACCTGTTGGAAACGTAACATCTGTCGTTGAGCCATCCGCTTCTAGGCGTCTAATTGTACCACCTTGCAAAGCATAGACTGCGGCGGGATACTCATCGCGATGTAGCCCAACACCCTCTCCTGGCATTAGCTTCCATTTTGAAACACGCAGCTCCTCATTTTCAAATTGAATCTGATATTCCATAGCTTGGAGAGAGCAAGATAGGCCAATTAAGGTTAGTAAAAGGTATCGCATAGTAGTTACTCACTTAGTTGTGTTATTTTCCAGCAGCGATGGATTTTTGGATCTTTAAAATCGATTGGTCTCGTTTTATTTGAAATTTCTACGATAGAACATTTTGGGAAAAGCGTCATATCAAATTCAAATCTGCGGGAGTTGGTGCTGAAAAAGATGATGCCATCTTTATTTAAAAGTTCTAAAGAGTGTTTGATAAGAAAAACGTAATCTTTTTGAATCTCAAAGAGATCACTCATTTTTTTTGAACGTGAAATCGTGGGGGGATCGATCACAACGATATCATACTTCACCTCATTCGCCCTCTCTTCTTTTATAAATTTCAAGCAATCGGATCGAATGATGGGATGATTTTTTGAGGGCAGCTCGTTGAGTTGGAAGTTTTTGCGTCCCCACTCTGTATAGGTGTTTGATAGATCGACACTTTTTGTGAAAACAGCACCCTTCTTTGCCGCATGCACACTAAATGAGCAAGTATAGGCAAAGAGATTGAGCAGTCGTTTTCCTTTAGCACTATTTGCCACAATCTGGCGAGTTTCGCGATGGTCTAAAAAAAGACCCGTATCTAAGTAATCTGTTAGGTTAATTCGAAATTTCACACCATATTCAATGGCTGTAAAAAACTCTTTGGCTTCATCCAACTTTTCATATTGGCGCGTCTCTTTTGTTCGAATGCGCGTTCGCCAGTAGATAAGATGAGGAGAGACGTTAAACAGCTTTTCCAACGACTCATTAATTTCGTTAACGAGTTCTTGTGGTGGCTCTTCATTTAACTTTGAAGGGGCAAAATAGTGTACGCAAAAACGCCCAGCATAGAGATCGATAGCCACGGGATAGTGATGAAGCTCTCTCTCATAAAGACGAAAGCAATCTGTTTCGGTTCTTTTCGCCCATTTTCGTAGGTGCCGATAACTTTTTCTAATGCAATTTTTAAAGGGAGAAGATTTATCTTCGCCATCTATAAGATCAGGGAGAGATAGTTGGCTTTCTTGCATGGTACAAACTAGTAACACTTCTTATTTTTAATCTTTTAAAATTTCTTTTATTGCAGCGCAAAAGAGATCGATCTCTTCCTCAGTGTTAAAGTAGTGAACGGAAGCTCTAACAAGACTTGATAACCCCCGTTGCTCCATGTCTAAACGTGCATATTCTGCAACCGAAACAGAGACATTGATTCGCATAGAGCGTAAGCGCAGCATCACTTCTTGAGCGTCATATCCTTTCAGCGTAAATGTCACAATCCCGCATTTGTGTTTTCCTAAATCTGCAACTTTTACTTCGGGAAATTTAGAAATGCGTATTCGAAGTAGGTCTCCCAGGTAGGAAACTCTCTCCCAAATATTTTCGAGACCAAGGTTTAACGCATAGTCAATCGCGACTCCAAGCCCAATCTTATTGGCATAATTAACTTCCCAAGTTTCAAAGCGGCTTGCATCAGGATTGATGAGATACTCATCTTTGCTAATCCATTGTGCGGCATGGAGATCGAGAAAAGGAGGATCTAGCGCCTCTAGGATCTCTTGTTTCACATATAAAAAACCTGTGCCACGCGGGCCTCTTAGATATTTTCGACCTGTTGCACATAGAGCGCTGCATTGAATTTTGGAAACGAGCACTGGCATTTGCCCTATCGACTGGGTTGCATCTAATAAGTAAAAGATCCCTGCCTCTTTAGCGATTACTCCAACCTCTTCTGCCGGATTAATTAACCCACCTTGTGTAGGGACATGTGTGATCGCAATCAGCTTAACTTTTGAGTCTATTGCATCTTTGAGCGCATCAAGAGAAAGCTGTCCGGTTGAGTCGTTTGGGATCACATCAATGATGACACCGCGCCTTTTTGCCATTTGTAGAAAAGCAATGTAGTTGCTGGCATATTCAGCGACAGCAGTCAAAATTCTGTCACCTGGCTGGAAGTCGAGGCTATAGAAAAACATATCCCAAGCACGCGTTGCATTTTCCATAAAAGCAACTTCGTGAGGCTGACATCCAATTAATACACTGGCTGCGTTATAAAAGTTTTTTACTTTGCTATAAGCCATTGCAGCAGCTTCATACCCTCCCCACTTAATCTCTCTTGCAAAGTGCTGGTTAACAGCATCGATGACAGGTTGAGGCATTAAGGAGGCGCCGGCATTGTTAAAATGCAAGACATGTTGGCATCCAGGTGTTTGCAATCGCAGCAAGTTAATATCTAAGCTTTCAATGTCTCTTCTCATCATACGAAAACAATTTGAATTTTTAGAGAAATAGCCTCATAAAAAAACTTAAGGGCTTATCTATTTACGTGTCAAAGGACAGTTATGTTAAAAAAGTTTTTTACCGCTTCATTTTATACTTTTTCCCTCTTGTTTAGTCAAAGTATAGCGCTTGAGCATTTAAATGACTTCGAACAATTTATCGAAGAAGCAAGAACGACCTGGCAAGTTCCTGGCGCCGCCATTTCAATCGTTCAGGGCGACCAGGTAATCTTTTCTAAAGGCATTGGCAAGATTCGTTTTGATCAACCAGAACAGGTCGATGCAGAAACTCTTTTTTCTCTTGCCTCAGTCAGTAAAACCTTTACTGCAGCTGGCCTTGCCATTGCAGTAGACAAAAACCTTCTGGGATGGGACCAAGAAGTTTTGTTTCACTTCCCTCAATTCTGTTTAAAAGACATCTATGCAACGCGCTATGCAACGCCTCGCGATCTCTTAGCCCATCGAACTGGCTTGCCAGCATTTGGAGGCGATCTTTTAGGTAAAATAGGCTACAACACAGCGGAAATTTTAGCCCGAGTTCGACATATCACTCCTGCAACAAGTTTTCGTAATAAAGCCCTCTATTCTAATATCGGTTTCTTTATTGCAGGGCAGCTATCGGCTTATGTACAAAAAAGTACATGGGAAGAAACAATTCTACGCACACTTCTGCAACCTCTCCAAATGAAACGAAGCGGTTTTGTCTCGGATATGCATCGACAAACAAACGTTGCCTTTGCACATGCCATTATCAATGGACAGATGAAAGTCATTCCATGGGACGATAGCATGGGAATTGCTCCGGCTGGAGGGGTGATTTCAACAGCTAATGACATGGCGAATTGGATGGTTTTTCATTTAAACCAAGGAAGGTTTAATGGAAAACAGATCTTAAAGCCAGAAACGGTTGAAGAGCTATTTTCACCCGTGGCTGTTACAGAAGTGAGCTTTGCAGAAGCTCCTCCAATTAACAAGCACTCTGACTTTAGCTTTAGTTTAGGATGGGACACCTATAATTATAATGGCTATACCATTGTTGAAAAAGCAGGGGCTTTAGATGGCACGCGAACAATTGTGACGCTCATTCCAGAGTTAAAGCTCGGGATTACTGTGCTGTGCAACCTCAATCTAACACTCTACCCTGAAGCCGTGCGCGCTAAGTTTTTGGATATGTATGTCTCTAAGAGCAAAGAAGATCTTCAGGCTGCCATTTTGGCCAAAAAGAATCCGTTGGCTACAATTATTGAGCCGGAAGCAAAGCCAAAAGATGCAGCACCTTTAGGCCATGCCCTTTCTCAATATACAGGCACATTCGAGAACGAGCTGTATGGCACATTTGTTGTTGTAGAGAAGGAAAATGGCCTGCGTATAGAAGCAGGACCTGCTAAGTGGGAAGGTAAGCTGACACATTGGGGTAATGATACCTTCTTATTAAGCTGGCCGAATATCAATAGTGGTTACAGCCAAATTACTTTTACATTTGGTCCAAACGATAAGGCCACGCAGATGCAGTCGGAAAGTTTTGGACTCTTTTCTAGAAAAGAGGCAAAGCCTTAATTTGTTCGCCCGATTTTGGAGTGCGGCGACTTGTCGCCGCTCTATAGAGGTAATTGCAAAATTAAAAAAGGGACTTCAAAATTGTTGTGTTATGAG
>CAZZJE010000221.1:0-5010 GCA_964654295.1 uncultured bacterium
CAGGCCAAAAAGATAGCAGCACCTGCAATCGAAGCTAATGAGCTGCCCATCACCGCTTTGGCAAGCTCAGCAAGCATCTGCTCTTTAGGAACATTCACTAAAATGTCACTATGAACAGCTGCCAGGCGAACTAAACCGAAATAGACAATCGCTAAAATTGCAGAGGCAACTAAACTAGATTGTAGAAATAGAACCCAAACCTGCTTCTCTTGCCTACCAGGAATGCGCAGCATCCCAATCACTGTTGCGGAAAAGAAGAATGCAGCGATTAGATCCATGGTATTATAGCCTTCTGAAATGCCTCTCGAAAAAATTTCACTGCTTTTATCCATCGCACTGACATGGAATCCGTGACCCGACCATCCCCAGAGAGCAATTAAACCCAAACAGCCAAGCAGAAGTGGAGTTAACCAGTAACCAAGCACTGTTAAAATTTTATCTCGGTTGCAGACGATTCCCCAAACAAGGAGGGAGTAGAGCAGGCTGAAAAGCCAGGCGTTGGAGACATCTAGATAGGATGTCAATGTGGCATAGGAGAGGGCGATACAGCGCGGGCCAGAGCCTAAAGGAATCCAAACAGTCAATAAGATCGCGCTGAAGAGCCAGGCGAGCCTTCGACCAAAGGGTTTAAAGAAGTCGTGCAGGCTTCCATTGTAAAGCAACATGGCTACAACGCCTAAAAAGGGAACGGCTACAGCCGTTAAAGAGAAGCCGGTAAAGGCAACGAGCCAGTTCTCTTGCGCCAGCTGTCCTAAAAAAAGAGGGAAAATGAGGTTGCCAGAACCAAAAAACATCGAAAATAGCGCTAAACCTACAAAAAGAGGTGAAGCGGATGATTGTGATTTCATAAAGCTCCTTAAAATATCTACGGGCTTATCGTGTAACAAAAATAAAAAATAAAAAAAATAAATGGGAAAATGGGTGTATATGCGCTTAGCAGCGCGTACCCGTAGATGTAGAAGTAGCCGTTACTAAAGTATTTTTAGCGGAGTAGAAAAGCTGTATAGAATAAAGATCACCATTGCTCAACATGAGCAGAATTCTCCTAAAAATTAGGCGTTTGCCCAATTATACACACTAAAGATTAAAATACAAGAATTAGCCAATTTGGAGAAGCGTAAAAAGGCGATGTCACAACATCGCCTTTTTAATTAAGCTTTAAGCCTATAGCCATTAATCATGTCTTTAAGCTGCTGAGGATAATTCTGTATCGCTTGTTCTAATTCATTTACCTTATTATTTTTTTTATAAGCATCAACAAGACTTGGAAGAAAACGATAAAGAATTTGCCTAAGATCCACCTCTCCGCCTTTATTGAGATGCAGGCAGTTTGTTGCAATTTGAAAATTCTTTTTTCCTTTGATCACATCACCCCAATTTCTTCTTACAGCACTAGAAATCAAGCTAAGTCCTAAGCTAAAAATTAATTTAAATAGCTCCTTTGCAAACTTCACCCCTCTCTCTTTTGTAGGCACAGGAACAATCCTCTTTTTGCTAATAAGCGAAACATGATCCTCTTTCATGCTTGTATATCCCGTACAAACAAATTTATCGTCCAAATCTAGCTGATTTTTTTGCTTCTCTTCGCTCTTTAACGGCAGCTTTTGCAATTCGCTGACTCTATCCCAACTTGAACTATAAACGCTTAAATTAACCCCCATAAAACTCCTTTTTTTCAATTTAAATTATTTTAACGATTTACATTTAAACACAAAAATGTAATAAAATTATAATTTTAAATTATTAAAAAGAGACAAGTGTTAAATTAAGAAATATTAAATTAATTTTAATATACGACTTCGATTTTTGATTGATCCTGCTTCATCGTATCCTTTTCTCAAGATCAATATTAATTGATGTTTCTTAATCATTTTTTTAAAAACAAACAAATAAAACTTACAATACATCGATAAATGCCAAAAAAAAGGAAACGAAATGGCCGCTCCAATTAATAATATCCAGATAAACGAACCGTTTTTTGTTAAAATCAAAGAAATTCATCCCGGACAAAGTCGTTTTTCGCAAGAAAATGTAGATGAGAAAGTTAAAAAATTTATTAAAGATGGCAATGTCATCCTGAAAAAAGAGGGACCGCAATTTAAGTATAGTAATAATCGGAGTGTGCTGCCTAAGAAAGAGGCTCTACCTGTCGTCAATTCGCCTGTTGGGCTGCTGTTAATTGATGGTCATCATCATGTAAAAGCAAGTTTGCAAGTAGGTGCAAAAATAGTTCCAGTCAAAATTATCGAAGACATGAGTCGCCTTACAGAAGCAGAGTTTTGGAAGGTTGCGGAGCAAAAAGGCTGGATCTATCCTGTTGATTTACAAGGAAAATGGGTGATACCTCCGAAAAATTTTTCTCAACTTGAAAACGATCCAAACCGCTATTTTGCTTCAATCACTGCTCTTAAAATCTCCAAAAAAGGCAAAAAAAGTGGCCCCGACCATCCTTTATGGATCAAGCAAGGAAAAGATACGCCTTTTATCGAATTTAAAATTGCAGATGCGATGTATCGGAAAGGATTGCTTTATCGTTCTGACATGAATAAAACACAACGGAAAGAGCTAGAAGAGCAGGTTAGAGAAGTCCTTAACAGAGAACCTATTCAAGGCGTAGAAGTTGTCACAGAACAAAGCCTCAACATGCATCAAATTTAGCCACCTAAAGAAACGGAAAGGGACAACAAGACAGTAGTTTTGTCGTCTTTAAAGTCTTTGTTGTCCCTTTTTATGCTGTAATCGCTTCGTTAAAACAGATCCTTAATTATTCCGTTGGCGACGAAGGTCTTGACGCTGCTGGCGAAGATCTTGACGATTATCTTGTTGCATTTGCCTTTGGTTTTGACGCATCTCCTGTCGCTGCTGCTGCAGTTGAGGTTGCGGCCGCGGCTGCTGAAATTGCTGTCGTGGCTGCTGCACGTTTTGAAACTGCTGTCGGTCAGGCTGCCAGGGACGCGTCTCCTCTTGCGCTTGCCTTTGACGCTGCCTTTGGACTCTCTGCCAATCATCGTCATCCTTATCTAAAGCCCTTTGATTGACTTGGGGCTTTGGAACTCTTCGGATGTGATCCTCTTGATCATCAAGATTTCTTTTATGCATTCTTGGGATGTTATCATTCTGGTCATCTAAATCTCTTCGATGAGGAGTCGTCTGAACATTAAGTGGTTGTTGTGGTTGAGTGTGAGGTTTAGGAGGCACTCTCACATGCTGATCGGCATCGCGCTGCTGGATACGTTGATCACGATCCAGATGACGCTGCGGATGATTTTGCTCATCATCGCGGTCTTGATGGCGCTGTTGCTGCTTAATAGTAGCATCCCGTTGGTCAATTCTGCGCTGCTGCACCTCTAATGCCCTTTGACGCTGCTGCTCCTGCTGACGCAGCTGCCTTCTCTGCATCTGCGCAGCGTTACGTTGTACCTCTGGACGGTTTGGCACGCGCACGACATCGCGCTTGGCGCGTTCTGCTTGACGCTCTGCCCGCTCAACACGGTTGGGAGCTCTGGGAGGATGTTCGCGTTTGTACTCTTTCCAATCCCCTCGAGGTCTTAAGTTTTCTTTAATCTCACGTCGATCCAACTGGCGTTCAATATGGCGATCGACGCGATCCCAGAAGAGACGGTTGCGCGGGACGATGGGGCGATAGGTTGCTCGTCCCCGCCACCCGTAAAATTCATTGCGCTCTCTAAAAACAACGCTTGAAGTGACTACCCCATACGGTGTAATAAACCAGGGACGGTATCTTCCAACGAAAAAGCGTCCATAGACAACGGGAGGAGGAGGCAAGCTGGCTGCTATTCCAGGAGTTAACCAGACAGGCTGCGGGTAACCGGGGTTGTTATACCACCACCATAGAGCCCAATGATTTTTCCAGCCAATACTCCACCAGCCATGCCATCCCCACCAAGGTGGCGTCGGAGCATATCCTTCCCAATAATGAGGATAGTAGTAGGAGTAGTAGTCGTAACAGGTTAAGTAGTCGGGGTAGCTAGGAAAGAGATACTGGATAATTTGAACAGTCGTATAGCTCTCTTTAGGTTCATAGACATAGTTAGTGCGCTGCTCTGGGGCGACGTAGACAGGTGCATAAGCAGCTCCTCGATCTTCTAAAGGCCAATCCCAGTAAGCTTCAATGCGTACGTAGCCTTCTGGTCTCCAGCGATAGTGACAGGGAATCAAAATCCAATCGGGATCTCTCTTTTCCCAGTAGCCATCGCGCCACTGATAAGATTCAGTCTCAGCCTGGTATTCCCAACAGCCATTCACCCAAAATTCGTCATCGGAGTTGGCTTCAGGAGCCTCTTCATCCATTGGATCGGGAGGTGGAACAGAGAGATAAGTCAGCTGATTGAGAGGCACGTCGCTCCAAAATCCTTTGATCCAGACCCACTGGTTTTGCTCGACTTCTTGCCATTGCCCAGGAATCCAGAGATGATTAGGAGGAGGCTGGCGCCAGATTCCTGAGACCCAGACGAAATCATTTCGTTCACCATCCCACTCCCAATAGCCAGGAATCCAGATGGTATCGGGATCTGTTTGTGCAGGGGTCAATTCACGGATGGGTGCAGGTGGAGCTTGCTCAATCGGTTCAATTGCGATATCGGCCCGAACGTCGGTAATGAACGCTTCGTGAATATGCGGCTGCATGCCTGGTGGATCGGCAGCATATCCAAGAGTTGCAAAGGTCAGTATAAAAGCAAATGTAGTCGACCATAACAGAAATAAATGTCTCATTTGTCTCTCCTCAAAAACATCCGCAATCAGACATACCAAGCAACTCTTTTTTTGAGTAGCCTCATTTAATTAAAAGAGAACAATCAAATTACTCAATTAACTTCCGGGAAAAGATTGCAAATTTATAGTTCTCTCTCCTATTATTCCTCCTTTCTTGTCTCAAAAGGCACGGAGGCAAATGCCTGCTGGCAAGGGATCAACATTGCTATTGGATGAGAGAGAGGCATGACAGATCAGCGCTGGTTTTTGGTTGTTTTCTTTTTGTTTAGTTTATGT
>CAZZJE010000222.1:0-5006 GCA_964654295.1 uncultured bacterium
AACCTTAGAATGAGTCGTGCAATATAGTTTTTTACTACCGACTGAACGCTCACATGATATGTGGCTTTAAAAAGCTTTAGTTCAGAAGAATTTACTAAGAGGCTTCTTGAGACTCTCATATCCTCTCTAAGAGAACATTTGACTGAAAAGCAAATCCAAGAAACTTTTCAAGAATATGATAAATCCTACTAAAATCCTACTACACTCCCCCAACAAAGGTTAATTTGTGTAGTCCTTTACTTGCAGAGCTATGAATAGATCTCATGTTATTCTAACTAATAAAATAAGCAGGGCTAAACATCTTTCTCGCTTGTAAGAGATTAAAAGCGATTTGCTGTGCCGGTATAGCCCCATAGTTGGGTTGATCCAGAATCATGGCAATTCCAATGCGAATTTCAGGCGCACATTTGTCTAGCTCATCTGCAATCATGGTAATTAAAAGATTAAGGTCATACTCTTGATAAAACTGCTCAAGTACGCGAAAATAGTTTGCAATGTTACAGTATTGCAAATGCTTGCCGAGAACATGATTTAACCCAATATGCTTGTGAAGAAGATCTTTTGCAAAAGCCTGATAACGTTTGGCATCCGCGCCCTTAGGTTCTTGCATATTTTGGATAGTAAGTTCTAAATGTTTCTGGATCTGCGTATCTAAAAACTCATAGGCTGCTTTTAAACAGTCTGAAAAAGAAAATATTTCTTCTGTACAGTCTTTTTCTCCCACCCCTACAGCCTGTTGGAAAATTTTTGGTAAAAAAATGTAATTGAATTTAGTTAGATTTTGGAAAAACTTTGGTAAAAAAATGTAAATCCGGAGCAAGGCTTCCTCAAGCTGATTCGGTAGTTCCTTAATATATGAAGCAAGTATACTAGCTTGTACCCTCCCCTCCCAAATTGCTAGAAGCACCCAAAGACATAATCTATCTTGGCTTTCCCATGGCTCTTCTTCTTTAGATAACTTACTCGCAAGCGGTATAAGTTCAGGCAGGTCTGTTGTCGTGAGTTGTGCCAAAAATCGAGAGCCAGAATCTTTAGGGATCTTACCGCGAGTTGATTGTAGCTGGTATGTTTTCCCCTCAAAATCAAATTCTTTATGCACTGACTGCTGGCTATTGATAAAAAACTCCATTTCAATCAGCTTACTTACTAACCATTCAAATCGGAACTGAGACGTATAATGATCAATAGTGTATGCATCAAAAAATGTGTCCTGCCAAAAATAGAGCACGCGTTCATTGTAATTATGGTCTAATAACGAGGCATATTTTTGATTTTTGACGTTTGTAATGGGCTCTTTAACTTTAGAAAGCAAATGCAAAATGCAAAGTCTGTTAGTGAAATCTTCGGTATAGTAATGTGTGCAAATGTTTAAATAATTATCTAATATGATAACTAATTGCTCAAGTGGTACTTGCTTAAGAAAATTAACAAGAGGTTGCGTATGTTGCTCCTCTACATAATTAAGTCTTCCGAAAAGATAAAATAGACTACGATAGATTGCTTGGCTCCTTTGTTTGTCAGGAATGCGTGAAAGGATTTGCAGTAAAGCTAACGACGCTAAATGCCCATTTTTGTTGAAACCACTTTGTTGAAAGTGCACTAGCAGATCAATTAATTGCCGAGCCGGCAGTTCTTTTAGTTTAGAACATAATGTATTTTGTGAGTAATAAGGGGCACTTACTTTCGTCATCAGCGCAATTCCCTTAAGTACCCCTTGCGTCCGTTCTGCAGGGGCAATAAGTTCACGAATTAGAAGTGCTTCTTTAAACTGGTGAGTAGAAAGTGTGCCGACAAAACATTCAAGCTCTTGAGCAACGGTTTCAAGCGCGGCTTCGTCTGCTTTGCTAATTGTTTTTAAAAATACTTTTAAATTGGCGCCTTCAAATTTGTGGGTGTGGATGATATCAAAAATATGATGCATGGCGCATCCGGTATTTTTTCCTAAGGAGACATTACAAAAAGTTTGTAGTCTGGCAAAATTTGGCAAACAACGTATTACCGTGGCAGTAATCTTTTCCTCCGGGATAGTCTCGATATCTAAAATGATTTGCGGCTGAATTTGTGAATAAGTTTTGATGGCATCGAGCACTTCCATTAAAAGCTGCTTCTTTGGCAACTCATCATTTTGCAGTAAGAGAATCGAGGAGTTGATATTTGCCAGCCTTTTAGCATGTCGTTGCAATGTTAAGGGCGGTAAGAATGCTTTACAATATTTGACCATCTTCAGCTCTCTTACTCGCCGCTCTTTTAATGGGGGAAGATAGGAAGCTGCCGAGCTTTTAGGCAACCCACTCAATATAAGCTGAAATTGATCGACTTCCTTTTTTTTTGCTCGGTTGTTTGTCCAAGGCACAAAGCTGTCTGGTGCGATTTTATCAAAAAGTGATGCGGTTTTCTGCATTTATAACCCCTCATTTTGCGTTATATTAACACAAATTTTGGATAAGCAAAATATTAAAAAGCCTTTTCGCAAGCTCGTCAGCTTTTCAACATTTCGCCTATATAAAAGGTTAGTAGATATCTAAGTGCGATTACCATTCCTTTGACGCTGCATTTCCAGATCATGTTGTACTTGTAAAATGATCTGCTTTAGATTTTCAGCTACCACAGTGGCATTGTTATTTAAGTTTTCTAAGATTTGAGCACTTTGTCGGACAACTTGCTTAATGCTACGTCCCATGGCAATTAAGGTGGGAATATTTGCTAATAACATTAAAAATCCTCCGTAGCCTACTAGAAAAATCTTAAGCGCATTATCTGCTTGGTTAGATAACTGTTTAAAGCAGTAAACTTTCTGAAATGTGAGCAGATAAAGAGTCTTAAATAAAACCGCTTTGGCTAAGGTGTAAATAAGTAGAGGAATGCCTGCTAGAGCAAAAGTGATGACACTGAGACGGTTACCTAAGTATCCTATTGTTTTCAAAACAGAGCTTTTCTTGCTTTCTAAAAGACCACAACCTGACGCTGCGGCACCTGTTAATAATAAAGGCGTACTTAATACAATATAGTCCAGATTTTTTAAAGCTGTTAAGCCAGGTTTTTTCATGATGATTCCCACGTTTTAATTTAATGAACAATGAGCAGAGGTCATTTCATGTTCAATAATAAGTAACACTGTTAATTTTCAGTTAAGATAAAATAAATTTATTGTTTTATTTCGTCAACTACAGCAAGAGATATCGCAACTATCATAATTTTTTATTGTGTTTCTTTATAAAAAATTGATAATTTTAATGGCTACTTTTCCTTAAAAGCAAAGCATGTTAAGCTCATAGTAACAAGAGACTCTTACAAGTAAGGAGTAAGCTATGGTAACCACATTGGTCATTGTTGGGATTGTTGTGCTCTTAGCCCTCTGGGCAATCGCCTTATACAACCGTTTAGTTGCTCTAAGGAACCAAGTGAAAAATGCTTGGAGCCAAATTGACGTTCAGCTTCAGAGACGTTACGATCTTATTCCAAATCTTGTTGAGACAGTCAAAGGCTATATGGCTCATGAGAGAGGCACTTTGGAAGCAGTTATCAATGCGCGTAATCAGGCAGCCGCAGCTCGTCAAAAAATTGCTCAAGAAGGAAGCCCTTCTGAAGGTCAAATCCAACAACTAGCAACAGCAGAAACAGCTTTAAAAAGCAGTTTAGGTAACATCTTTGCTTTAGCTGAAAGCTATCCACAATTAAAAGCCAATGAGACGATGCAAAACCTGCAAGAGGAACTAAGCTCGACAGAGAATAAAGTCGCTTTTGCTCGCCAAGCCTATAATGATCAGGCTATGCGTTACAACACAGCCCAACAAGAATTTCCTGCTGTTCTCGTCGCTTCAGCTTTAGGGCATCATCCAGCAGACCTCTATGAAGTTGAAGATGCCACAGCTCGTAAGGCGGTTAAAGTTTCTTTCTAAGGAGGCTACCCTCGATGACATTTGATTTTTGGGGAGCTCAGCAGCGCGCGCGTTCCAGAACAACGCTATATGTGACTCTATTTATCATTTTAACGCTTGTTGTGGCTACGGTTTCAGAGATGGCTATGCGTCATTTTGCTGGCAAACAGAGCTACGATCCTCCCCTTCCTGTAATTGCTCTTGTCTTTATGGCAATTACCTTCGCTGTGGCTGGATATAATTACCTCATGTTTCAGCAATATGGCGGCAGCTATGTTGCTGAATCGTTGGGAGGCAGGAGGGTGAATCCGCAAGCGACAAACCCTCGTGCGCGCCAGCTAATTAACATTGTTGAAGAAATGGCTCTGGCTGCCTCCGTACCAATGCCAAAAATCTACATTTTACCTAACGAAGAGATCAATGCCTTTGCAGCTGGCACAAACCCTGATAATGCAGCCATTGCTATTACAGAAGGCGCATTAAACATTTTAAATCGGGAAGAGATACAGGGTGTGATTGCTCATGAGTTTGGCCATATCTATAATGGCGATATGAAGATCAGTATGCGTTTAGCAGCTATGGTCATGGGTTTTTTTATTGTTCTCTATATAGGCATGCGTATTTTGCAATTTAGCGGCATGTCATCGAGCCGAAGATCGGATGAAAATGGAGAGCGGCGAGGAGGAAACCCTATTGCTTTAGCGGCTATTATTTTAATGATCGCTGGTGTGGTAACCTGGTTTTTCGGCTCTATTTTAAAAGCAGCTGTAAGCCGAGAGCGAGAGTATTTAGCCGATGCCTGTGCTGTGCAGTTCACTCGCAGTGGCCGAGGGATTGCTAATGCTCTTCGAAAAATTGGGCGTCAGACCATTAAAGACATGCCTTCTAGTGGAATGGCTTACTCTCATCTGTATTTGAGCGAAGAGGGAGGTTTAAGTGACCTTTTTGCCACTCACCCTCCCCTACGCAAACGTATTGAAGCAATCGAAGGCAAAACTTTTTTACCGGATGAATGGAAACGTTCTCTGATGGAAGACAGTTCTTCAGCTCTTTAACGACATGTAGCGTAGGCTTTTAGAGGTAATTGCAAAATTGTTGTCTTATGAGGCCCAATGCACATATAAATCT
>CAZZJE010000223.1:0-4932 GCA_964654295.1 uncultured bacterium
ACTCTTTCAAAAGTCAAGAAAAAGATGTGTCAATCTGCAAGGACTTGTCGCCGCAAAAGCTGATGCATTCCCTAAGCCCGCTATGCCGGCTGTACCTGAGGTTGAGATTGAACAGTAGTTGGATCGGCTGCTGGCTTCTCTTCTCCCTGTTTCATCTGGCTATCATGTTGAGCTACAAGCTCACCAAACTGGATTCCCAGCATGCGTGTTGACGTGATCCAAAGAAGGATAACGGCAAACAGGATCACCGCCACATAAGGTGCGCTGAAAGAGAGCGAGCCGAAATACATGAGTAGTCCCTGGTGGATGAGAGATCCGCCAGATTTACCCAGACGAGAGCCGACGCCATCGATGGCAGCCTTGCCTTTAAGCTTTGATTCTCTTGGTAATGGGATGAATGTCATCTCTTTCGTTGCGTCGAAGACAGAATATTTTGCAGCCTTGCTGACGCAGTTTTGCACGCCGCCAAAGAAGACAGCGATCATGATTGGAGTGGTGCCAAGCAGAGCGGAGACGACTCCTTCCATCTGTCCTTGGAACAGGTAGAAGAAGAAAAAGCCCATGCTAGTAATTAACATTGCCACTGGAGTGATTAAAGCTGTCTTTGTCCAGCCAAAGCGCTTAATGATCCAAGCCATAAAGATAGCAGTCAACGTTGAAACAACCCCTGTAGCTACCGTCACATAGCTTAAATAGTAGTTAAAATCTGAGCGCTGTGGGTAGAGCTGATAGAGCTGATCTTTCCAGACCACTTCTACTAAGTGGATAACTAAGTTATAAGAGAGTACCATCATCGCAATGCAGAGCAGATATTTCGAGTTAGAGAGATAGGCAAAGCTATCTTTAATCGAGAGACGGTTCTTTTTAGTTGGACGTTTGGTTGCCGAGTGGAAAGAGGTGTAGGCGGGGTCATTTAGAACGTTTTTGCTCAACCAGCGGAAAAGAATCATCACTAAAAGGCCGCTGAAGACAATAATTCCAATGAGTAATCTCAAGCTCGTTTCAAAATTATCTGCGGAAGAGAGAGAGAAGGCACTGGCTTGAGAGAAGATCACTCCAACGCCGCCCGCTGCCGTAGTGGCAATATTGGATCCAATACTCAGCACACTATAGAAACGACGCGCTTCACCAAGTCTAGTGACCTCGTTGGCAAAAGCCCAGAATAGAACGTTCAAAACCAAGCTTCCCCAAACTTCGGATAGAACATAAAAGAGGGTTAAGTTCCAATGCCGCAGCATGGAGACAAGCCCATAGGCTCCTCGAGGAAGATAGGCAGTTAAAAAATCTGCAGCCGAGTCTAGCTGTAGGGTTTCCCGATAAGGATAGAGGACAAAAGCGAAGAGGAGATAAAAGACGAGAAAACCTGATAAAATCAGATAAAAAACTCTCTCTTGGCTGAAGGCATTACTCAAAACCGTAAAAATAAAAGTCAAAAAGAGAGCTGTCGGAAGCACCCCCCAAACTTTTACAAACGGTAAGACTTCAGCACCTGTTGCTGTAATCAGAACGGTATCTTTTACGTTTCTTAAGATGCTATAACAAAAGCATATAAGAAAAAGCATTCCAAACATTGGCAGAAACTTACGCGCTTCAAAACTATGAATCGGCCAAAATAAAGATCGTAGAGGACTAAACGCCTCGGATGTCGAAGTGCCCATTGAAGAGTCCGGGTAAAAAAGAAATATTATGGCATAGTAGTTAATTCCCGCCTAAAAAAATCCAACAAACTTACGCAAAAGACTTTCATACAGCCTGTTGCCTAACAAGTTCGGGTCCGACAGCGACGGGAGCTGCGCCATCGGAATGGATGGGTTGTTTTTCCTCTTCTAACACAACAGGGTGCGCCAAAGAAGCAGTTGAGGAGCGGGTCAGTTGGTTAAACTCCCTTCCTAATAATCGTGTGGCAAACATCCAAACAGCAATAATCACAATGACAGCTCCAGCCACAAAAGGAGCCCCTTCACCTACGCCAGGAACAACAAAAAAGAGAGCCTGGTAGATAATTGAACCGGTTGATTTACCCAAACGAGAACAGACTCCATCAATTGCAGCCTTTCCTCGCACTTTAGACTCATAACTTAATGGAATAAAAGTCATCTCTTTGGTTGCATCAAAGACAGTGTATTTGGCTGCACGGCTCATTACGTTCTGGAAAGATCCAAAAAAGACCACAATGGCAGCGGGTGTCGAACCAACTAACAGCGCTAGCGCGCCTAGCCCCCAGCCAGCTTCTTTTAAGAAATAAGATCCAAAGAAAGCGATACTTGTAATAAAGAGAATCAGCGGAGTCATCATCGCTGTCCAGGTCCATCCAAGGCGCCGGATAGAGTTTCCTGAAATAAAGAGCGCACTCAGTGTGGCAACCCAACCAACTAAATAGGTGACCTGGGACATATATTCATTAAATTCAGCTGCTGTCGTAAAGAGTTGTCGCACTTCATTTTTCCAGAAGACTTCGACTAAGTTGATGACCGCATTATAGGAGATCATGATGAGGGCGATACAGATCAGATAGCGGGAACGGATGATATAGCTAAAGCTATCGCGCAGCGTTTGCCGCTCTTCTCGGCGACCAGCTACTTTCTGAGGCTTTGAGGGAATCTCTTCGGGTGCAAAACGGGGGTCTGTTAGAACAGAGCGGTTGAACCAGTAGAAAAGACAGATTGCTGCAATGCCAGATAGGACAACAAGTCCCATAATCATCATCAACGATTGCTCCCACGCGTCACTTCCTAAAGGAATCGTTGGATCAAATGTGCGGTTGGAGAGGAGCATCGAAATCTTACCCGCGCAGACACCAGAGAGGTTGGCGCCGATTCCAAATAGACCGTAGAAGCGGCGTGCCTCATTTAAGCGGGTGACTTGGTTAGCAAAGCCCCAAATCAAAACGAATAGAATAATCGTCCCCCAAAGTTCTGCCATTACATAAAAAATCGTAAACGACCAGTTGCGAAACATCGCAATGACCCATTTGAATCCTAATGGGAGGGTCGCTTGGAGATAATCGGCTGTTGCATGGGGATGGAGAAGGTCACGATTAGGATAGATAAAAAAGGCAAAGAGGGCAAAGAACCCGATAAATAGGCCGATCATGGCATAGAAGACCTTTTCACGATCTAAAAAGGTTGCCAGAACGGTGTAAAGCAGGGTGAGTAGAATGGCTGAAGGAAAGAGCACCCAGACTTTAATGAATGGGATGACTTCGGCACCGGAGGATTTGCTCGTGACGACGAGAGAGTCCTTCATCGGGCGAAGAATGTTATAATTAAATGAAATGAGAAAGAAAATGATGAGGAGAGGGATGAGCTTCTTGAGCTCATAGGAGTGGACTGGCCAAATATATGAGCGCAGTCGGCCAAATTCAGGACTATGTCCGGAGGGAGCGGGAGACATGCCTTGTTTGCACCTCATTACAAATTGTTGAAAAAAGAGACCGAAGATAACTGGAAAAATTGAAAAGAGAGAAAGAAACGAGAGAGAGAGCGTTTTTTAAAGACAAATAGAGGTCACTCATTATGGCCCTATTCATAAACAAGCCCTCATGGCTTGCGGGTCGTAGGTCATCATAACACAAAAGATTTTGTATCATGTTTTCGAAAGCGGACTTTCGAAAAAAGGTCAGTTGCCCCATCGTTAAACGATGGATACGGCTCAAACAAAACGGAGTCCTCGCTAATAGGGCGGAGAACGGATGCCACGAAGCCCTGGACAAAATAAAAGATTCCTTGTTTTAAATCTTTTTTTACAAATAGTATACTTTATATTTCTCATTTTTGCAAACACTATTTAATCTTTTTGAATTGATAACGCTTCTATTCCAGGTAAGTTACCTTGCTCAATATATTCTAATGAAGCCCCGCCGCCGGTGGAGACGTGAGAGATTTGATCCGTCAGGCCACTCTCTTGCAGAGCTGCTACGGAGTCTCCTCCGCCGACAATTGTCACTGCTTCTAAATGTGCCATAAGATCGGCAATCGCATAGGTACCCTTTGCAAAAGCAGGTACTTCAAAGACTCCTAAAGGTCCATTCCATAGGATCGTCGCTGCTTCGCGCAGTTTTTTACTGAAGAGCTCGATGGTTTTAGGGCCAATATCGACTCCCTCAAAGCCATCGGGTATTCCTTGCGAAGAGTCGACCACACGAACTTCTCCATCGGGCAATTTGTTGGTAATCACGGTATCGACAGGTAGCAAAAGCGGGATTTTGCGTCGCTCTGCTTCGGCTAAGATCTCTTGAGCGACAGGAATGAGATCCTCTTCAACAATCGATTTTCCAATAGACCAGCCCTTTGCCCTGAAAAAGGTATAGGCCATGCCACCTCCGATCAGGAGGGCATCGACCTTATTTAAAAGCGCTTTTAAAACGCCCACTTTTGTGGAGATCTTAGCTCCGCCGATGAGAGCAAAAAGCGGTTTTTTGGGATGCAAGAGGGCTTCACCTAAGAAGGAGATCTCTTTTTCTAAAAGGAATCCCGCAGCAGCTTTTTCAGGAAATGCTTTAGCTAGGTCAACAATAGATGCATGGGCGCGGTGGGCAGCGCCAAAGGCATCGTTGACATAGAGCTCTCCCAGCTTTGCAAGCTGTGCAGCAAAATTGGGGTCTTGCTTGGGATCCTCTTCGGCCGGATAGAAGCGTAAGTTTTCTAGCATGAGCACTTCATTGGCTGGAAGCCTCTGAGCGAGCTGCTCTATCTCTGGGCCGACAACATCGGGAGCTAAGCGAACAGGCACATTGAGCAGAGTTTGTAAGCGCTCGGCACAGGGAGCCAAGGAAAATTCAGGATTTTTTTTACCTTTGGGACGGCCCAGGTGGCTCATCACAATTGGTTTGCCGCCTCTCTGTAAAATATACTTTAAGGTGGGTAGAGCGGCTTGGATGCGTGAGTCGTCTGAAATTGCTCCGTCTTTATCAAATGGAACGTTGAAGTCGAC
>CAZZJE010000224.1:0-4908 GCA_964654295.1 uncultured bacterium
ATTGATGGTGATTTTCTGCCAATGCAATTGGATGAGAGAAGAGTTCATGGTTTAAAAAGATCTGATAACGCTCTCCAGCTAGCCAATCAGAACTTGGAAAAAAGGCTAGCTGATGATCACTTATCCATTGCCACACTCCCGGTTTCTCTGGCTGCATCTTAATCCCCTTAACAACCTCTTGGCCAATATGCTCGAGAGGTGCAACCGATGTGGCGATGAGATCGTTAAAATTTTTTGTGCCAAAGGTAAAGATCAAAGGCTGAGGCGTTGCTTCATCCTGCTCTGCTGGAGAGGGTGCTGTTATTTTTACACTCACTAAATTTTGTTTAGAGACACTTGAATGCCATTTATAGCCTGTCATACAGACAGTGATAAAGATAGAGATTCCTAGTAGCTTAAGCTTATGCTTCCACCACGGTGGGCTACTCCATGAAAAGCTGCCAAAGAGATAATAGGTGATCGTTGCTATCCATGTGAAGAAACAGGCATAGATAAATCGCAATTTTTCCATAGCGATTCCTAGTGTTGAGGAAAGTGACGAGAAGGTGGTTTTAGTGACAAAAGAGGTGTTAACAATGCAAGAATGGCGAGTTTTCTTCTAGATAAAAACGATATCATTTGTTGCAGGTAAGGCTAAAGCCTACGCTACAAGGTGACGGCGCTTTTGAAGGCAAACAATCAGAAGTAGGGCACTGCCTAAAAATAGGTATGTTGCCGGTTCTGGAGTTGAAAGCGATGGATCAGAGCTAAATCCTAAAAAAGATCCAGCATTAATCTGCGAGGAGCCATTAATGTTGAAAGCGACAACATTACCCGTAAGTACCCCTCCCGATATCGTCAAATTAGCATTTGGAGCAAGTAAGCTGGAGTTAACGCTTCCATTAATAGAGAGCTGAGTGACATTAGGCAGATTAAGAAGCAGACTATTGGATGTTAAGCTGCTTCCCGAAGTATCCAAAGAGAGAGGTGCCAAGTTGGTGAAGCTATTTCCTAAGATGTTTACGATCAAATAGGCATCACTTGGACCATTCACTTTAATTCCCCAAGCAGAGTTGTAGTCGCTTGCAGAGATATTGACTACATTGCGCCCTGATTGCAAATTTGAAATTTGAAGTTGCCCAAAGAAATTGACATAGGTTGCATTGGCGGTTGCATTCGCCCAGACATTGCTTGCGTTTTGAAAAAACTGGGTGACAGCGGCTAAGTTGAGTGGCGCTGTATAGGGAACATTTGTCTGAACAGAGCCATTAATGACTAAACCAGGGCCAGCCTGATTTGATCCAGATAAGTTGACATTACCAGTGATTGTACCCGAAGATCCCGTTAAGTTCCCGCCTGAGTTAACTCCACCTTGAACCGTAACGGAATTGATGTTGACATTGCTGCCAGCTGCAATGCCTCCATTGTTAATTTGGCCTGAGTTCCAGTTAACAGATCCTCCCGCATATAGAGAAAAGGGGTTACCTGGAAGAGTATTATTGAGGTTAATGGAAAAGCTGCTTAAATAGACATTTCCACCAGCGCCTGCCAGACCTTCAACATCAGAACCCGAATAGGCTTGAGCGGCTGAACCAAAGTTGTTTATTGCGTAGAGATTGAGCTGCCAAGGAGAAGGAGCGGCGTAAAGTTGAGAGCAGCTCAAGATGCTTAAAAAAGAGAGAAAAATTAATAATAAATACTTCATCGCAACCTCTTAATTCTTTTTAGAATTCAATTTTATTTTAGCATTATATTATATCTTTATTAAAGACATCTTTTTAATTTTAAAATAAAAAATTTATAGAAAGAGAAAAGAAGAGGCTAGACTTACTTGTCTAGCCTAAGAGTTGATCTTTGACTTTAGGGAGCGGCGTTTCTTTTATTGAGCACTCGATAGAAGAAAAGAAGAACTAAAGCTCCTAGAATAGACATGAAGAAGCCTGCCGGTTCTCCCTCTCTATAAAGCCCCATAAACTGACCTAAATATTGTCCCACTAGTGCTCCACCAATCCCTAAAAGAGTTGTGATGATGAAGCCAGCCGTATCGTTGCCTGGCATTAAGGCTCTAGCAATAAGTCCTACCACAAAACCAATCACAATTGTAATAATAATGCTCATCGAATCCACCTCCAAATAGATTTTAGAGAGCTTTAACCTCAATAAGTGCAGTTAAGTAGATCCGGATAAAAAATATCAAGATAAAAATTTATTTAAGATTCGATTCCTCTGTCAGCTTCAAATGTTTATAGAATTTACTTATTTTGTTTTTGACGGATTTTAAAGGTTATTCAAGTTTAAAGTTGATTTTAAAATTTATTTTTGTTAAGATTTTTTAAATTTTTAAGTTTTTTTATTATAGGAGAAGTTTATGCCCCAAGATTTCAGTATAAATCCATCTTACCAAAAGATGAGCTATGTAGAAACACAGCAAGCGTTTGCTCAAACGTTCGTGACAGATCACACAGCAGGAATGTTATTAGGTGGAGGACTTTTACTAACTCTAGGCGCAGTTCGTTTGGCTCGTTCTTGGAACAGTCCAGCAAGTCTTCTTCTTTCAGGTGCCGGTTTTTCGATAACGATGCTTGAAGCTTATCGTTGGAAGCATGTTCTTACCTATCTGGTTTCCTTAGCGACCTTAAGCCCTGAAAAAGCAGCGCCTGATATGCATGAGCATATGTTTACAGATAGAACGTGTCACAAAGATGGAGTAGAAGTTGCGAGGGTTTATTACGATTCGGCACTTGGCGGAGATGTTCCAGTTTTAGAATTAAATACGAGTAATCCTAGTGAAATGGGATTCATTCAAGGATATCTTTTAGGAGATAAGATAGAAGCTCTCTTTGATGATATTTTGCGTCCTATGATCACTTTTTCAGGTGTTTTAGTTGGCGACGTGCTTGGAAGCGAACTTGATCAAAAATTATCTAAAATTGTGATTCCTCCTCAATATCTTCAAGAGATGAATGGGCTTCTTCAAGGAATGGAAAAGTATTGTCAAGAGCGTGGTAAGCCGATGAAGCTCACTTTAAGAGACCTTATTTTAGCGCATGGCTTTGCCGATATCCGTAAGTCGATTGGATGTCAAAAGATTTTAGGTTTTAAAGGGTTGAATGTAATTGGATGCACAACTTTTGCACTGAAAGATTCCAATGGAAATATGCGTGCAGGACGTACGTTAGATTGGCCTGGCTTCAAAGATGCCGGCAAATACATGATCGTCCGTCGTCACAAGACAGATTCCGGAATGACAATTGAGACCCATACGCTTCCAGGTGTTCTACACGCCTTGACAGGAAAAAATAGCGCTGGATTAGTCTCGATCATCAATGAGCTTGGCATTACTTCGATTGGTGGTGTGCCATATGGTTTACATGCCAGAGAAATTCTCGAAAATGCCACTTCGGTAGAAGAGGGTAGAAAGCTTTTGTCTGAACGCATTAAGAATCCAAATCAGAGAGCCGCCTCTTCCCACCATCTTATCTTAATAGATTCAAAAGAAGCCTCAAATTTCCAAATGTATGTAAGAGATACGGAGAGCTTTTTAGAGAGAAAGTTATCCGACTGTCCAGATAAAATGCTTTTAGTCATCAACCATGCGATTGATGAAGAGGGCAGCAATGTGCCTGGTTCAGAAGCGGATGATACGTCGCATGCGCGTCATAAAGCTGTCTTAGAGGCTCATAAAAAAAATGAGCCGCAAAATCTTTCACAAACATGTGTCAAAGAGTATTTAAAAGCTGCCAACGTTTTAGACACAATCTCTGCCAACATGTTTATGATTTCTCAAGATCATCCCGAAAATGTTCAGGTGCATTATGCACATGGATCTTTTTATGCAGTTAATAACATAAAATAAGCGATTTATAAGGTACTACATGTCAGCTCCTAATGCAGTTGCATTTTCTACAAGTGTTAGATTTCAACAACTTTCTCTATCTAATCCTATTCAAGGATTAGAAAATTTTAACCTCTCTTTAAATGCTTTAAGAGTTGGCTTAACTAGTGACGAAATCGCGATTCAATGGGATGCTATTGCAAAAGAGCTCGAAAAGTGTCCCGAGAGGATCTATAAGACGGAATATTGCAAACCTGGTAATAAAGAAAAAAATAGAGAGTGTGGGATCTACCCTTATGATACGAACATCGTAACAACTGATGGAACTCATTTTAATACAAAAGCAGTTCCTTATATCAATGCAAGCATCGTTTCAATCCCCGAATTTTCCTGTAATAAATTTATTCTCACGCAAGCGCCTCTTGAGCACACCGTCAAAGATCTGTTTAATGTTTTGATTGAAAAAGAGTGCCATACTTTAGTCGCTTTAGTGATGGAAAAAGAACCTAAAAAAGGTGCTCCCGGTGGCTTTGTCACGCGTTGTTATCCCTATTGGGAGAATGAGGCCGATTTAGGAATGGGTTATAAGCTTCTTCCTGGAAAGGAGATAGAAAAGTTGGCCTTCGAAGGAACGCGAGAGGCAATTATTATTCGTGACTTAGAAATTCAAAAAGATGGAGAGCTTTTCAAAACTGTTCGGCAATATCATTATCAAAATTGGCCTGATCATGGCACGCCTGTTCCAGCTGTGTTTAATGCCTATTGCAAACTGGTGGAAGATATAGCGGATAAGTCCACTGTGATTACAGGCCATTGTCACGCCGGCAGCGGCCGCACAGGAGTCTATTTCGCCACGTGGTTGGTGAAAGATTACATTCAGAAGCAGTTGAAATCAGGAAAAGAGCTGGATAGCATTCAGATTAATCCGGCTCAGCTGATCTTGGAGATGAAGCTCAGCCGTCAAGTGCTCAACAATTTAGAACAGTATCAGTTTGTTCTGGATTGGACTAAAGAATATCTTAGAGTATTAAGACATTAAAAATGTAGCGTAGGCTTTAGAGGTAATTGCAAAATTCAAGTTACGCAGAGAAAAT
>CAZZJE010000225.1:0-4837 GCA_964654295.1 uncultured bacterium
ATCTCGACAAGTCGAGATGAGCAAAAAGCGGTGACAAGTCACCGCACTCCAAATTTTAAGCTTGGCAAAGGGTTAAGCCATAGATCGACCTTGGGCCAGCTTCCAACACAACCGCGGCACACTGCTCTAATGTCTTACCCGTTGTAAAAACGTCATCGATAATTAACACATTTTTGTTTCGAATCTGGCTAGCATTGGGATGCAAATAAAAGGAAGCCGTTGTCAATTGCTGCCGCTGCTCTGGATCCAACCCTGCTTGGCTCCAGTCGCCACTACGGCGCCCTATAGCTGAAACAAGAGGAACCTCTAAGATCGCTGCCAAAGACTCTCCAAGAAGCTCACATTGATTATAGCCACGTGTCCAACGGCGTAGCCTAGAAATAGGCATGGGAATAATAGCATCTGGCTTTGGCCACTCTAATCGACTCCATTGCACGACCAAATAGGCTCCCAGTACTTTCCCTAAATCTCTTCTGTTTCCATATTTTAACCGTTTTAACAATCTAGCTGGTGCTCCTCGATAGGGAAAAACAGCTCCTAATTGCAGCAAAGGCCACGGTAGTCGGCTGCATTTCTCACACCCCTCTTGCTCGTGATCATCTAAAAAGCCAAAGCAACGCCTGCAGCGTTGCAATGGATCGATTGGCTCCATCTCTAAGCTGCAAGCAGAACAGAGAGCATCTGCATGGCTATCTAACGCTTTTTGACACGCGATGCAAAGAGGTGGGTAGCAGAGAAATAAAAACGCTGCCCCCACATTTTTTAATAAAGTGGTACCAGGCTTAAGAAAGCGGGTATTTGGCATTCATCTCTTCAAAATAAAAAGGCTCTCCATAAATGATCGTTAGCCTCGCTTCTAAAGGAGGGATGATTTGTGAGTAATATTCTGGATAGTGGTTGCGAACCCATAGCTCCATCTTTTGCACAACTTTCAATAAATCCTTGCGGTAGACTTCCGGGTCGCGCATCTTAGGTTCATCTGACAGCTTGCCAATGTCCAAATGAATCGCTTTGTCTCCCACAAACCCTGTATTGTGCATCACTCCATGGTCACGATCATAGACGCCTTTTGAATACTCTTGTAGATAGAGAGTAATAATTTGATCAAACCTCTCCTTGGCTTTTTCCACCTCTCCCTTTTGAAGAAGATCTCCAATAACCTGACGCGTGGTCTGCCCTTTTTCTTGAATCACAAATAAAATGTCATCCAGCGGAATTTGCCATGTTCGCCCAATCTTGTCAGTAAGTTCCAATGTCTGATTCAAATGCTTAGTCGGATTTAAATGCAGATAAATTAACCCGCTCTCTTTTTTATGCCGATCAAACGCCAGCTTATAGCCATCGAAAACACTTTCAAATTTCTTCTGCTTGCGCGTCCGATCTTCTTGCCTCCACTTCTCAACGATCTCTATCCCCGGTAGATTATTCAAAAGCCACGATGGTCTTAGATGTTTAAATTTAAAAAATTTAACCACATACTTCTCATCCTCACTCCCAAAAGCATAGGACTGTGCCCCTTTTCCTAAATAGTGATAGGGTTGATTAAAAATTTCAGGCAATTGAGCCTCCTCTTCCGAAGTAAGCGCAATCTCCCACTGAGGCCGATGCGGTAATGGCTCCATGATGCTGCCTAAACGAAAGTCATCTGTCGCACGATAATATAACCTTCCGACTCCAAATCCCAAAAATCCCAGCAAAATTGCACTATATACCAGTCGGCGCCATTGCATCTCTTTGTCTCCTAGAGCTCTCATCATTGGATAAATATCTTATCAAAGCCGCTTTTTTCTCTCCCACTCTTTTCATGAGCTCTCTTTCTTTAAAATTTCTTAATATTAAAATGAGATTCTCTTTATTTATATTTGTTAAAAAGATAATTTTTATTTATTAAATATGGTGAGAAGTGTTGTTATGTCTTTAAGTCTGCCAAGCGTTAATTCCGATCGATTAGAAAATAATCCAATTTTACCAGTTGAAACTGTGGAGTCAGCTCCCGCAACGACATCCAGTCTAGTCGAACAAGCGGTTGAATCTGTACAAAAAGCCAAAAAGAAGCGTCGCAAAAAGAAAAAAGCAGCAAATACCCCCTCCGCAACGCCTCAACTTACTATAAATGTCAGGCTTCAACCGACCGAATCTTCGGAAAAAATGAATTTAAATTATGCCTACTTTGCCCTGAAACTTGTTCGAATGACGCAATCTGGAGCGTTGCAAAACGAAGCCTACAGAATTCCTTTAGCTCTTTTTCAAGATTCAGAAAGAGAACTCTTATTAAGTACCGATCATTATACTTATATCCCTCGCGAATCAGACGAAGCGGACTCAGTCTATTTTAAACGCATTATTAAACGGTTTAAGTCAAATAATGCGGATATTGAATTTATTTATCATGTCGCTTCAATCGCTCCGCTTAAAATAAGAGGGGCTACGTCGGTTCACAACTCATCAGCTAGAGATTTTTTTAGCAAATATGAGCGAACATTTTCAACCACGCTATCCGAAGCAGTCAGGAAGATTAAAGATTCTAATCCCTCAACGGAGCGTATTGTTGCAAGTTCCAGTCGATCCCAACAGATGCCAATCGAATATAAACCTGCTTTAGATAGTACTTTGACCTTCACAGATGCCGATGAGGCCATACAAAAGTTCAAAGGGCTTAGTCATGAGCCAAGCAATTTCATGCAATACCATAAAATGCAAGCGTGCCATCAAAAAGTGATCGAAGCGTTTCTTAATGGCTGTAAAAAAAGTGGATTGCTTCCTCAAGAAAATTTTCAGTTCGCTTGGGATCTCATTTGCTATCAACTTTTATCTGAAAAAACAAAGCAGAATAGATTAAAAGTCGACCAACTCATTAAATCATGGCTATTTATTCATGAAAAAATTCATCTATCTTTTGCTTCTGCCAATATTAAAAAGGGTTGGACACTTAATAAAGAGCATCTACAAAAGGCTAGAAAAAAGCTTCAAGCCCTTGTAAATACAGAAAGCCCACTCTTTGATAAAAAATATCTTAAAAAGATCCAACCTTTGATTAATCCTCTTGTAGAGTGGTTGGAAATGGGTGAGTCTTGTAAAACAGATTTTACGTGTAAAGAATATTTTGAATACAACGACAAACTTTGGTTTAAAAATCTAAAAGATCTCTCGCTTTGTACAGTCTACTCTCAAGAGTCTTGGCCACTTGTTTCAAACTGGCTAAATCTACGTGTTAATTGGATCGCGAGGATGACTCAAATTTTAGAACTCTCACAAGAGAATAGAACTAATTTAGAAGCTATTCTAAATAAGATGCAAAAAGCACAAGCTAAAAATAATCTTTTTGAGGTTCTCCGAACGACCACAGAGATGCAGAAATATCTAGATACGCTTCAAGCAGACAAAGAAGCTTTTAAAGGGAATCCTTTTCTATTCGAGCGCTTTCGCCTTTCACTATCCACTCAAGGGGCAGCTCTCCAAGAATTACTAAATAAAGCTAGCGACTACTGCTTTATCAATTTCGACGCCTTGCAAGAATTCATCAATTTCGCGGGCAAGCTGAGCGAAGAGCTCCCTAAGATGGATCCAAAACAATTTGACCCTTTTAAAAATTGGCTTAAAAGCCTCAAAAAAGAGTCTTATAAAGAACTACCAGATGCTTTTAGAGAACTAAATAGCTGCTGGGATGAAATTAAGAATTTGCATCAGCAAGTGATCAAATTTGAAGCCGAGCAAAAGACAGCCGCTGTTTTGCAGGGCTGCAAAAAGGTAGAGATTTACCAAGCCATAGAAGCTGTCTATTCAACCTCTGCTCCAAAAATCGATGAATTACGTGATCAATTGATAATACTATTGACTAAGGCAAATGCATCGATTGTTAAAGTCCAAGACTTTGTTTTTTTCACACTCACTCAAGAAGAGGCACCTAAGCTGGATCTAAGCGAATTACGCATTCAATTTAAGTTGCTTAACAAAAAGATTCGCAACTTATTAGAGCCGCTATGTCTCTATTTCAATGCTCACTGCCAAATTTTCCGTCCTAAGGAGAATACGACTTCCAGCGAAGCGGGCCATCTTACTTTACAGTCTGCTCTAGAAGTAGATTTAACATTTAATCTGTTACAAACAAACATTCGCTATTTTAAATCTTTTCAGCGCAGTCTCGACCGCTTAGCTAAGGCTCGCTTAGAAGCTACTTCTCATGCTGTAGAAATGGCTTTAGAAAAAGCTACTGAAGATTCTCCATCTCTTGAAATAGAGCCTGATGAAATAGAACCTGCCTTAACAACTGCTTCCCCTTCTGCCACACCTCTTTCAGAAGTGAGTGAATTTGCATCAAAAGAGCAGCTACTAGCTAAAGAGTTAAATGCGGCTTTTCGCTCTCACAGCACAAGGCATGTTTTGAAGAGTTTAAAAGATCTATTCAAAGAATATCAAATCGCGTATGGCTCTGATTGGGGTAAAGGTGATCATTGGATTTTACAGATTAATCGTGTCCGTATTCCTCTACCTATGCATCGCGAGTGGAAGCGTGGTACCGCTAAAGGGATTTATAACTCCATCAAGGAAAAGTTAGAAATCGGTAAATAGATGAGTTGTCTATTTCGGTTTTAATTTAGATTAATTATTTAAGTGATTTTTATGTCGTCGATTAGTGGATATTCACCCATTGCAGGTTGGACTCAACCTGCCCCTAGTACTAGCTCTGTAACAACTGTTCAAGCGAACGTTGAAGAAAAAATAGGCTCTCCAGATTCAAGCAGCCAAACATCTTCTCTTATTGAAAACGCTGTTCAAGGCGTTAAAAAAGCGAAAAAGAAGAAAAAAAAGAAAAAGAAAAGCGTTCAAAACAATCAAC
>CAZZJE010000226.1:0-4821 GCA_964654295.1 uncultured bacterium
TGAAGGCATTGATAAAGCCAAAACAAAGCTATTAGAAGAGCTTTTAAAGGTTTGTAAGCAAGGTAATTTCCCCCCTCAAGAACGTATACACGATGTCTGGGGCTTAGCTTGCTATCAAATTCTTAATAGCAAAACCAAAGCTTCTACCTCTGTAGAATTAAAACAACAGATTCTTGAACTATGGGCTAATGTTCATGGGAATATTACGCTTGCCTTCCAAACTTTCGATAATTCTTACGATCTCAAGCAATTGGATCTCGCTCAAAAGGCCCTGCAAAGCTTTTTAAATAAGATTAAAAATAATTCATCCATCCCCTCCACAAAACGTCATCAATTGTCGGCTCTTATCACGCCAATAATCGAATGGCTTAAAGTGGGTGAGACCCTAAAAAGCGATTTTTTTAGTCAATATTATGGACAGAGCAACTCTTTCTGGTCGCTAAGTTTAGATCAATGCTCTTTTTGTTCGGTCCCACAAAATGCTGTTAAAGAAATTTTTTCTAGCTGGATTAAGCTTCGTTCTCGATATCTTTTTGATAGCATCCAGGAATTACCTCTGACTCCTGACTCTAAACAAGATCTGGAAAAAGGTGCTCTTCAGTTGAAAAAAGCTCTCTCTAAAAATAACCTGTTCCAGGTCATTCGCTATTCAAAGGAATTAGAGCAGTTAACGAATCAGTTGATGCGTACAGAAAATTCAAACGTCAAAATCAGCTACTTCCAAGTGCTCTTAAGAAATCAAGTTAATATTTTGCATGAGATTCTAGAAAAATCAGGCGATTACAAATTCATTAACGCAAAAGCTTTAAAGTCATTTGCATTAGCTTCTCAAGAATTACAAAAAAAGTTGACTTCTTATCCTAAAGAGACTTTCCAGCCTTTCAAAAGCTGGCTTAAAGAGCTAAAAATGGCCTCTTCTTTTGAATTACATGAAGAGTTTCAGAAACTCAGTGGTTCATGGAAAGAGATTAAAAAGATCAGGCAAGCAGTTGTGGATTATGAGTTACAAGCACAGCTATCCAATGCGTTGAATGGATGCCATAAAGCGGGTTTTTATTCTACATTTAAAGATTTATACATTCTTTTATCTAGGCAACTGGACGAGAATCGTGAGTCTTTGATGAATCTGTTAGAAGAAACGAATCGATCCATCGCAAAAGTGCAACATTTTGCTTTCTTGATGTTAACTCAGGAAAAGGCGCCTAAAATTGATCTGGAAGTGATGCGTCAACAGTTTGTCCTACTTAACCAAAAAATTTCCCAACTCATTACACCTCTTTTCCTCTATTTCAATTCGAGTTGCCAGCTGATTCACTTGGAAGAGCCTTTATTACCAGAGGCTAACCAACTTGTTCTTCAATCAGCTCTAGAAAAAGATGCCAAGCTCTACCTTTTTCAGACAAAATCAAAATACTTTAAAGCCTTCCAAAGCAAACTGGATTGCTTAGCTGAAAAACGTAAAGAGGAAATAGCTGAAGTAAAAGAGACGATTACTTTAGAGGAATCCTCTGAAGAGGTGCAATCCTCATCCGATGATGATTACTCACAGGAAGAAGTTGAAATAGCTGCCAAGCCATCTCCAACTCAATCTTCTCAAGCAGATGATTTGTCTAAAGAGCTGCATGAGGCCTTTCGCCCAGCAAACAGGCGCCATGTTGTCGATAATCTGAAGGAACTACTTAAAAGTTATGGTGTCAGCTACGGCTTGACACCGGGGGGAAGAGGAGGTCATCAGATCTTGTTGATCCGTGGTGTACGCATTTCCATACCAAAACATAAAGAGTTGGCCATAGGGACTGCTAAAAGCATCCGCAATGCAATCGAAGAGGAATTAATGGGAGTTGCCAAAAAATAATTAAAATAGAATGCTGCCATTTCAAGATTTTCTATAGAAATACCTATGTTTTGGCGCATTCTAAAATACTTTTTTTTCTTTGCCGTTTTGCTTTTTACACTCTCTTTAATGAGTGATCTACTCATGGTAAATCCCCCATACCCAATTTCTGACCATTTTGATGGAAAAAGGTTTTTCAATCCCTACGGTCAAAATAAAAGTCTATGGGATGTGATCCAATTTTTCTCAACTCGCGACCCCATCCCTTGGCCAGAGCATATAGAGATCACCCAAAAAGTAGTCGATCCTCCCCATACTAATCTAGGCGAGCTGCGTGTCACCTATATCAATCACGCCACCACTCTTATCCAACTCGATGGAGTTAATATCCTGACAGATCCCATCTGGTCAGAACGCGCCAGCCCTTTTTCTTGGATAGGTCCTAAACGGGTGATTGATCCAGGAGTCAAATTTGAAGATCTGCCGCCGATCGATTTAGTCTTGATCAGCCATAACCATTATGACCATTTAGATCTGCCAACTCTCCAACGCCTCCAAGGTCGAGACCAACCTCTCTTTCTTGTTCCTCTCGGCAATAAATCCTATTTAGAAAAACATGGGATGAAGCACGTTGAAGAAATGGATTGGTGGCAGCCCTCCCACTTTCCAAAACTTCAAATCCATCTTGTCCCATCCCAACATTTTTCCGCCCGCTGGGCTTGGGATCGTAATAGAACTCTGTGGGGCGGTTTTTATATCAAAGGCAAAAATCATGCGGTCTACTTTGCCGGAGACACTGGCTATTCGCCTTTCTTTCAAGTGATTAAAGAGCGTTTAGGCCCTCCATCCTTAGCCATCTTGCCTATCGGAGCCTATCTTCCACGCTGGTTTATGAGCACACATCACATCTCTCCAGAAGAGGCTGTCCAAGCATATAAAGACCTAGAAGCTAAATATGCTCTTGCTATCCACTTTGGCACGTTTCATCTGACAGACGAAGCCTATGACGCCCCTCAAAAGGATTTGAAAGAGGCATTAAAACAGCACGGCCTTTCTCTAGATGATTTTTGGATTCTAGAGCCAGGGGAGGAGAGAGCGGTAAATGATTAGCAATTTTTCAGTCGCACACTCCAAATACTGATGGCTTTTCTATGCTATTTAAAAAAACGCTTCCCGAACCACCTCTTCACCAAGCGGTCATCAACAATGATCCCGATCTCCTTCGAACTCTCCTTGCCAAAGGGGAATCAGTTGAAGAGACAAACGCTTTAGGGTTTACAGCTCTCGAAATTGCCCGCTTACTTGACCATACTCTATGTTTAGATGTCTTAGATCCCTACCGCTATATCCCTAATATTCCTATCGTTTTGCCCGGTCAATCTGTCCGACGTCTTTTCAAAGCCAATGAATTGCAGCAGAAAATCGGCCTGAGATACTTGGCCTACCCTCGCTTCTGTGACTATCCGACCTTAATTTGGGCAGCGTCCCATGCACCCTATATCTTAACAAAAGGAGTGGAATCAAAAGAGTGCTGCGCATTGGTGGATCGCTTTCGCCTTTCAATTAACCAAGGCTATTCGGCTGACATGACTGCTGTCTGGATGAATCCAGAGATTGGGTATGGATTAATCACCAATCGCCATCTGGAAGAAGATACTTTTATCGGACTATATACAGGTGTTGTTCGCCCACTTGACTTTTGGCGTTCCGATTCCAATGCCTGGTGCGCACGCTACCCCTTGAGCTTTTTTTCTAGCAAATATTTAGCTGTAGATGCTTGTCGAGAAGGAAATTTGATGCGTTTTGCGAATCATAGCGACACGCCTAATTTAACAGCCCACTATGGTGTCGATCGTGGACTGCTATATATTCTCATTATCACGAATCATTGGATTCCTCGCGGCGCTTTCCTTACTCTAGACTATGGCCCAGGGTATTGGAAAAAGCGCCGCAAGCTAGAGACCCTCTAGCCTAAGAGCTCTTGTAATCTTGGAATTACTTGATCTAAACGAAGGCGCTCTTGCTCCATGCTGTCGCGATGCCGGATTGTCACCGTTTGATCTTCAAGCGTTCCATAGTCGACTGTGATGCAAAGCGGTGTTCCAATCTCATCTTGCCGACGGTAGCGCTTTCCAATCGCTCCTCCATCATCATATTGTGCATTCCAGCGCGCTTTAATCTGTTCGAAAAGGCCTCGAGCAACCGGAACCAACTCCTCTTTCTTCATTAAAGGGAACACGGCGACTTTAACAGGTGCTAACGCTGTTGGAAGGTGTAACACTGTACGCGTCTCTCCGTTATCCAACTGCTCCTCTTCATACGCTTGACAAAGCAGAGCTAAAATGGTTCGATCGACACCAAAAGTAGGCTCAATGACATGCGGAATATAACGCTCGCGTGTCTGCGGATCAGTATACTCCATCTTTGTCTTGGAAAACTCTGCATGGCGGCTTAAATCAAAATTAGTGCGATAAGCCAATCCATACAGCTCTTGTCGGCCAAACGGAAAATCATACATGATGTCTACTGTTCGCTTGGAATAGTGAGACAACTTCTCTTTAGGATGCTCATAAAGAGTGAGTTTATTCGGGTCGAGTCCAATCTCTCGGCACCAGCCCTTCATCTCTTCTAGCCAATCTTCAAATAGCTTCTCCCAGCTATCGGGATGAATAAAGTATTCAATTTCCATCTGTTCGAATTCAATCACTCGGAAAATAAAGTTTCCGGGAGTGATCTCATTACGAAAAGCCTTCCCAATCTGCGCCACACCAAATGGGACTGTCACCCGCATCGTGTCAATGATGTTTTTATAGTCAGCAAAAATGGCTTGAGCGGTCTCCGGACGCAAATAGGCAATTCCCTCTTCGTCAGATGCATTAGCCGTCTTGCTCACCTGTGTGGAAAACATTAAGTTAAACTTTCGCGCTTTTGTCCAATCCCTCTTTCCACATTTAGGACAAACAAGCTCAGGTGTCGATTCGATCAGC